>JAUIFV010000026.1 GCA_030430155.1 Gammaproteobacteria bacterium | reverse complement strand
TCGGCTCCGCGCATAAACTCTCACCTCAAGCTCTCTGCCAAACCGGTATCGCAAGCCAAGCCTCGCAAAGCAAGTCCCTGTCTAGGAGAAAGGCAACAAGCTGCTAGGCCCTGAGCCCTGGGCCCTACAAAAATTCCATCAACAAACTGGCGATCCCCAGGAACGCAAAAAAACCGGCCACGTCGGTCACCGTCGTCAAAATGATTGATGACGAGGTCGCCGGATCCTGACCGAGGCGGGTCAGCAGCACCGGGATGATTGCGCCGGCGAAGCCGGCGGCGATCATCGCCAGCACCATCGAAGACATGATCACCGCCACCAGGCCCAGGGACTGGCCCCACAGGTAGACGCCCAGCCCGCAGGTGGCGGCAATGGCCAGGCCGTTGATGAAGCCGGCGATCACTTCCTTGCGCATCACCCTGGCCCACTGGCGCACGGTGATTTCGCGCAGGGCCAGGCCGCGCATGGTCACCGCCAGCGCCTGCGCACCGGTGTTGCCGGACTGCCCGGCTACCACCGGCAGCAGCACCGCCAGTGCGGTGACCTGGGCGATGGTCTGCTCGAATACGCCTACCACCGCCGCCGCCATGAATGCGGTGACCAGATTGATCTGCAGCCAGGGCATGCGCTTTTTGACCGTGAACCAGGGGCTGGACAGAGCGCGCTCGTCCTTGCCCGCACCGACCATGGTCTGCAGATCGGTGGCCGAATCGGAGCGGATGCTGTCGGCCAGGTTCTCGTGAGTCACCACGCCCACCAGCACGCCATCGACGTTGACCACCGGTATGTCCAGCACCTGCCCGGACTCGAAGGCCTCGCCGATCTCGTCGACAGGATCGGTGGCGCGCACGCTGATCCGCACCGGCTGCTGCAGATCGGCCAGTCGCGCCTTGGGGTCGGCCAGCGCCACCGCCGACAGCAGCACCTTGCCGACCAGATGGTGGGCATCGTCGACCACGAACAGACTGCGCGCGGTCTTCATCCCCACCTGGCGCAGCCGCTGCAGCACCTCGCCGGCGCTGTGCTCCGGCCTGAAGGCCGGCACGTCGGTATCCATCATCCGCCCAGCGGTCTCCGGCGGATAATCGAGCAAGGCCTGCAGTTCGTCACGTATCGCCCGATCCAGTCGCTGCAGGCGGGCCTGCGCCGTCGCCGCCGGCAGGTGCCCGAATACGCGCACCACGTAGGACGCCGGCAGCTCCGCCAGCAGCGCATCCACCTGTTGGTCCGGCAGCTGATCAAAGATCCGTGCGGCCGCCTCGGGCAGCAGCTGCGGAGCCATCGGCGCCACCACGGTGACCGGCATGGCGGCCAGGGTCCGGACCGCTTCGTCCTGGTCCAGCAGCTCGATCTCCCGCGCCGCCTCCTGCGGATACTCGACGATGAAGCGTTCGCCCAGCAGCCGCTCTGCCGATGCCGCGGCGGCGCTCATCTCGATTGCTCCTTCGCTGCAGCCGACTTGGTCCCGGAGAGCAGATCGAGCAGCGCACCGGCGCTACCGAAATAGGCTTCGGTCAGCGTGCTCAAAGGCATGCTGGATTTGACCGGCTGCGGGCTGGCCTTGATCAACTGACGAATCGGCAGCGATCCGACCAGATGCCGCCGGCGGCCGAGCACCGGCAGGCTGGCGTGATCCTGCCAAGCGTCCATGGCCAGAGCGGACTTCAACGACTGCCGCGCCAGCAGCGGCTGGGTGGCTCGAGTCGGCAGGCTCGACAGCGGCGTTTCCGGCGCATGCCGCAGCACTTCGCAAATCGCTATGGCGCTGTGCAAGCGACGCGCGCCATCAATCAGAAAGACGGTATCGGTATTGACCCCTGCAGCCTTGGCGACCGCATTGCGGGCGTCGTCGACGTTCAAATTGGCCTTTACCGCCACGATGTTCAGACTCATGTGCGCACCCACCGTATCGGCCGGGTAGGCCAAGGAGTTCTGCAAGTCGCGCTGCAGCTTTTTCGGCAGCTCAGCCAGCAGCGCGCCGCGCTGAGTCGGCGCCAGCAGGCGCAGTATCGCCACGCTGTCCAAATAGGGCAGCGCGCGCAGCACCGCCGCGGCGGCCTCGGGCTGCATCACTTCGAGCATCTTCGACGCCGGCCAGGCACTGCTGCGCGCCAGCACCCGCGCCGCATAGCGAGTCGGGATGCTCTGCAGAAAATCCGCGGCATCGCTCAGACTGAGCGCAGCCAGCGCGCGCGCGGCCGACAGCGGCTTGCGATCGATGAAGGCCAGCGACAATCCGCTACTCATCGTCTGCTCCGTCGTCGTCGTGCTGACAGATGACGATGGTCTGGCGCAGCGCTTCGCTCAAGGGAAACAGCACGTGGCCGTCCTCGGCGTCGATCAGCAGATGGGTGGCGCTGATCTCGACCAACTCGCCCTCGTGAGACCCGACCCGCAGCCGCACCCCGCGCTGCAGCTGTGGGGTCAACGCCCGGCTGGCGATGTTGGCGGCGACGAAGTCCTTCGCGCCCAGACCAAAGGCCACCGCGAAGCCGAGCAGGGTGGCACCCAGGCCAATGCCCAGCAGCACCACCGGCAGGCTCATATTCAAGCCCATCTTCTGCAGGCCGATGACTGTCGCCACGGCGACGATCAGCACCTGCACGAAGCGTCGCGAAACCGATTCGGCGCCGTCACCGCGAGGACCGAGCTTGGCTGCAATCAGCCAGCCGATGATGATGATCAGCGCGCCTATCACCAGATGCGGGAAATAGGTCGCCGCATCGTCAAACCAGGCCACCACCACAGCTACGCCAGCGACCCGCGCCGCCAGCGCCGCGGCCAACAGCAGCACCGCCCAAAACAAAATCTCGCCCACCACCGCAATCGCGCCCGCCGGCAATCGGGCCGAGGCCAGATCGCCCCAGCGCAGTGAGCGCTCCAGCAGGCGATTGATCTGATTGGCCAGACCCTTGCCGGCGCCCCTGGCCAGTCGGGCCAACAGCCAGCCGACGATCAGGACCCCGATGGCGAGCAGGATCGAAGGGGCGCGCGCATACCAATCGTCGAAGAAGGCCCCGGCGGCATCGCCGAGCTGCTGTACCGAGCCCTGGTCCATTTGCGCACCCTCGCCTTCAGGTCGACCCCAAGGATACGCTTGCAATCCACTCACGCAGGTCATGCGAAAGTGAACGGCGTACGATCGTGCCGACGTCGCCGTACTGCGAGCGATTCAGGCTCATCCAATCCAACGTGAGGCTAGCCCTTGCCCCCAGCACACCAGCAAACCCCGTTCACCGCGCTGCTGCAGCAATGGTCCGAAGGCGATTTGGCGGCCAGGGATGCGCTGATCGCGACGGCCTACGACGAGCTGAAGGTGATTGCGCGGGCGCAGATGGCCGGCGAGCGCGCCGGGCACACCCTGCAGCCCACCGCCCTGGTCCACGAAGCCTGGCTCAAGCTGGCCGGCGGCGCGCAGGTGGACTGGCAGGATCGCAGCCACTTCTATGCGGTGTCGGCACGGGTGATACGGCAGGTACTGGTGGACAGCGCCCGACGACGCAACGCGGCGCGCCGCGATGCCGGTGCAGTGCCACCGCTGAGCCTGTCCGTGACCGAGGATGTGGTCGATCTGCATGCCCTGGATCAGGCGCTGAATCGGCTGGAGGCGCTGGATACGACCCAGGCTCGCGTCGTTGAGCTACGCTATTTCGCCGGCTTGAGCATCGCCGAAACCGCGCACGTGCTGACACTGTCCACCGCCACCATCGAACGCGCCTGGCGCGCCGCCCGGGCCTGGCTCTACATCCAGTTGGACAGCGCATGAACGACACCCGCCCGAACTCGCTGGAGCGCCGCGCGCTGATGCTGTTTTGCGAAAGCGTGGAACAGCCGGAGGCGTCGCGAGCGGCCTGGCTGGATCAGGCCTGTCAGGGCGATGCCCAGCTGCGCTCGGCGGTGGAACGATTGGCGGCTGCCGATCGGATCGCATCCGGCTTTCTCGAACAGCCACCGCCGGGTGCCGCGCGCGGTGACCGCCGCGGCGAGCGACTGGGGGCATTCGAGCTGCGCAATCCCATCGGCGCCGGCGGCATGGGCCAGGTCTACCGCGCCCGCCGCGTCGACGGCGGCTTTGACCAGGAGGTCGCGGTCAAGCTGTACACCGCCGGCCATCTGACCGCGGCCACGCTGCAGCGCTTCCACGCCGAACGGCAGATCCTGGCCTGTCTGGAGCACCCCGGTATTGCGCGGGTGATCGACGGCGGTAACGCGGCCGACGGCACGCCTTACATCGCCATGGAGCTGGTCCAGGGGCAGCCCATCAACGATGCCTGCGACCAACGGGAGCTGGATTTGCGCCAGCGCCTGCGGCTGGTGCAGCGGGTCTGCGAAGCGCTGCAGACCGCACATGCGCGCGGCATCGTCCATCGCGATATCAAGCCCGGCAACGTGCTGGTCGACGAGCAAGGCCAGCCGCGCATCATCGACTTCGGCATCGCCAAGGTGCTCGACGCCGATTCGGTGGGCCTGGATCTGCCGGAAACCGCCACCGCGCTGCAGATCCTGACCCCCGAATACGCCAGCCCGGAGCAGGTGCGCGGCGCAGAGATCGGCCCCAGCAGCGACGTCTATTCGGTAGGCGTGTTGCTCTATGAGCTGCTGACCGGCAGCCGTCCCTACGCCCTGTCGGCGCGTACCCCGGTTGAGATCGAGCGTACCGTTTGTCATTCGATGCCCGCCGACCCCAGCACCCACGTCAGCCGGGCCGTAATGCCACCGCCGCGCGGACTGCCGGAGTCCGACTCGCTGCGCCGCCAGCTGCGCGGCGATCTGGACCGCATCGTGATGACCGCACTGCGCAAGGAGCCGGGCCAGCGCTACGCCACGGCGGCGGCGTTGGGCGAGGACATCGGTCGCTATCTGTCCGGTCACCCGGTGCAGGCCAGAGGTGCCTCGCGCTGGTATCGGCTCGGCAAATTCGTGCAGCGCAATCGCGCCGCCAGCGTCGCAACCGCAGCGGTGTTCGTGGTCCTGCTGGGCGCGCTGATCGCGGTCTCTCTGCAGGCCCGCCAGGCCCGGCTGCAGGCCGAACGTGCCGAAGCCGCCAAAGACTTCCTGGTGCAGATGATCTCCCAGGCCGATCCTTACGAAAACGCCGGCGAACCGACCATGGCAGGCGCGCTGCGCCGCGCCATCCCGGAGATCGGCGAGCACTTCAGCGCCCAGCCGCAGCTGGCTGCCGAACTGCGCTTCGCGGTGGGCTTTGCACTGGAGGGGTTGGGCCAGATCGAAGAGGCCAAGGCGCAGCTCACCCAAGCGCTGGACTACTACCGGGCGCAGGGCGATCCCATCGCAATCGCCCGCGTTCTGACCGCGATGGGCAGAGTCAGCTGGGCCGACAGCGACTACGATCTTGCCGAGGATCAGTTTGAGCAGGCACTGGTTCTGCTCAAGGGCCTGGACAGTGCCGAGGCGATTCGCGTGCGCTATCACGCCCTGGCCGATCTGGGTGGCCTGCTGCCCAAGCTGGAGCAGTATGCGCGGGCCGAACAGCTCACCCGCCGCGCGCTCGCGCTGCAACCGCAGATCAGCGATCTGCGGGCACTGGAACTACCGGTGCTTTGGAACAACCTTGCCAATGCGCTGGAGGGCAACGACGATTTGCCTGGCGCCATTGATGCCTATGAGCACAGCATCACCCTACACCGGCAGCACCACGCCGCCCATCCCGATCTGGCCATCGCCCTGGCCAATCTGGGCATGACCTATGAGCACGCCGGAGACATGCAAAAGGCGATTGAGCTGTCAGCCGAAGCGGCGGCAATGCAGGATCAGGTGCTCGGCGCGGAGCACCCGGAAGCCCTGCTGCAGCGCTACAACCTGGGCAGTCTGCAGATCAACGCGGGACAGCTCGAAGATGCGCTGAGTAATCTGCATTTGGCGGTGGCCGGTGCCGACCAGGCTTACGCACCCGATCACCTCTACACCGGTCGCTTCAATCATCGTCTGGCCGAGGTGCTGCTGCAGCTGGGCAGGTCCGACCAGGCTCTCGCGCCGGCGCAGAAAGCCGCGGCGATCTACGCCAACAACGATGAAAGCCCGCAGCGCTGGCGCGAGGCTATAGACGAAATCATCAGCCGCCTGGACCAGTAGTCAAGAAAATCATTGCCCCGTGATGGAGTTTCCCGCCGTGTTGCGCTTGGTCCTCTAGCAACGGCGATCAAACGGGGCACGCGATGAAGGCAATCACCACCGGCTGGATGCAGTTCGGCTGGCTGCTGGCGGCACTGGCAACGACGGGCGCAGCCCAGGCACAGATCCAGCGCATCAGCACCGCCACCGACGGCACCCAGTCAAATCACGGCAGCTACGAGGCCAGCGTTTCCGACGACGGCAGCGTGATTGCCTTTCGCTCCAGCGCCAGCAATCTGCTCGCCGGCGATGTCAACGAGTTGCCCGACGTCTTCCTGCGCGATCTGACTGCCGGGACCATCGAACGGGTCAACGTCGATGACATGGGCAATGTACTCAACTTCGCTGCTCTGTACCGGGGCAGCTACGCGCCGTCGGTGTCCGACGACGGCCAGCGCGTGGTGTTCAGCGGTTATGAGGGCTTCGCCCTGGGCGTGCTGCGCGACCGGTCCGCCAACACCACCTTCGAGATCCTTGCTCCCAGTTTCAGTTCCGGCAACACCGACCGCCAGGCGCGCCAGCAAAGCCGCATTTCCGGCGATGGCAGTTCGGTGGTATTTCATTCCAAGGCTGCCTTTCGGCAGTCCGAGCCAACCAGCGCCAGGCCCGACAACATCGGCCAGGAAAACATGCACAGCATCTTTTACTACGATGCGGTGACCCAGCCTGTGCCCATGGTCGAGCGCCTCAGCCGACCTGATTTCAGCAGCGACACCGCGTGCATCGGCGATCCAGGCATTGAATGCCCGGAGGGCAATGTGGACAGCTTTGGCGCCTCGGTCTCCGACGACGGCCGACACGTGGCCTTCTACAGCCACGCCAGCAATCTGGTGGCCGACGACGACAACGATTTCATCGACGTCTTCGTCAAGCATCGATTCGATGCCGGCAACGTCTACCAGGGCATCGCCGGGCCGATCACCCGAATCAGCGTGTCCAGTATCGGCGCTCAGGCCGACGACGACAGCATGGACCCGATGATCTCAGGTGACGGCCGCTACGTCGCCTTCCGCTCGCTGGCCAGCAATCTGGTCGCCGCTGACGACAACCAGCGCTGGGACATCTTCGTCCACGACCTGGATACCGGTGCCACCACCCGGATCAGCGTGGCCAGCGACGGTACCCAGGCCAACCACGACAGCTTCTCACCCTCAATCAGCGACGACGGCCGCTTTGTCGCCTTCCGCTCCAACGCATCCAATCTGGTTGCCGGCGATGGCAACGCCCGCCAGGACATCTTCATCCATGACCGCAACAGCGGCACCACGGCGCGGATCAGCGTGCCCGATGGCGGCGGCGAGGCCGATGGGCACAGCGTCGCGCCGGCGATCTCTGGGGACGGCCAGTGGATCGTCTTTGAATCCGACGCCACCAATCTGGTGCCCGCCGACAGCAACCAGTCCCGCGACATCTTCCGGGTCGCCAACCCGCTGAGCGGAGGAGGACCGTAATGAACGTGCTGATCCGCCTCTTCGCAATCGCCATTCTCTTGCTTGCCAATGCTGGCTGGCACAGCGCGCAGGCGCAGCGCGGCGTTCCCGGCGCCATCTTCTCCGACGGCTTCGAGGGCGATTTCCGAATCGTACCTCTGGACCTGCTGGCCGGGGTCGCCGAGCAACCGCTGGGCCACCAACTGCAGGTGCTGCCGCCAGCCAGTACGGTAGTTCTCTACGCCATCGACAGCGGCCCAACCGGTTTGAGCATCGACAACGCGGGCGTGCTGAGTTGGACCCCGACGCTGGCCGACGGCGGCCAGCACCCGGTGACGGTGCGCGCCGAGGACGACCAGGGCGCGGTGGATACCGAGTCCTTCGTCATCGAAGTGCTGCTGCCCAACTCACCGCCGCTGATCGACAGCATCGGCGAGCGCTTTGTGGTCGCCACCCAGACCCTGAGTTTCAACATACCGGCCACCGATCCGGACCTCGGCGACACGCTCAGCTACAGCCTGGACGTGGCGCCCGGCGGGATGGTGCTCGATCCGGGCAGCGGGCTGCTGAGCTGGACGCCCACGCTGGCCGACCTGGGCAGCCACCCGGTCACCGTGCGGGTGACCGACAGCCGCGGCTTTGCCGATACCGAGAGCTTTCAGGTGCAGGTCATCGACGCCAATCAGGCCCCCGTACTGACCCCGCCAGGCGACCAGGGCGCGATCCTCAATCAGCCCTTCAGCCTGCAGCTGATCGCCACCGATGCGGACATGGATCCGCTGCAGTTCACGCTCACCGAGGCGCCCATCGGAATGATCATTAGCGCCAGCGGTTTGATCGGCTGGACCCCGACCAGCCTCACCCAGGGCAGTGAATCCGTGAGCGTAAGCGTCAGCGATGGTCGCGGTGGTAGTGACAGCGCCAGCTTCAGCATCCTGATCGACAACAATGTGGCGCCGATCGCCGTCGACGACGCGTACAGCGTCGAGCGCGGCGAGACCTTGACGGTGCCTTCCTTAGGCGTGTTGATCAACGACGAAGATCCGAATCAAACCGCCATCAGCGCCCAGCTGGAGACCGATGCCGGCGCCGGCACGCTGGCCCTCGCCGCCGACGGCGGCTTCAGCTACACCCCGGATCTAAACCTCAGTCCGTTCGGGTTCATCGAGAAATATCGGGTGCAGAGCCCCAACGGCGCGCGCCTGGGCATGCCCCGACTGGCCGATATGGACGGCGACGGCAGCGTCGATGTCGTGGTCCGCTACAGCAACGGCACCGCAAACGCCAATCGCGCCCTGATTGTTCGCGGCGATGACGGCAGCACGGTGTACCAAACCCCGCCCTACGACCGCAGCGTGGCCAATGACCAGGGCTTCCTGCTCGCCGACATCGACCTGGACGGGCGCATCGAAATGGTCGCCATCGGTAGTGAAAACGGCCGCAATGTTACCCAAGTTGGTCGCAAGCTGATTGCGTTTGAGCACGACGGTACTCTCAAGTGGATCAGCGACGCGTTGCCGGAAGTCGGGATTTTTGAAGATGACACCATCAATCAGCGCGGCAATGCCGACGGCGAGATCGGCACCGCCGATCTGGATGGCGACGGCACCCCGGAGCTGATCTTCCCCCACGCACAAACTGATGCGATTGGCGTCACTGTCTTCGACAACAACGGCCGACTGCTGTTCACCCGCTATGCGCGCAATGCCGGTTTTGTGCGCAGCGGCATCGAGCTGACCGTGGAGATCGTCGATCTGGATCTGGACGGCGATCCCGAAATCCTGGTTTCCGGAGCGGCCTTTTCCCACACTGGCGAGGTGCTGTGGACGGTACCCGGCGATCTCTCCGCACCGCGCTCCACGCCGATCGCCGCCAATCTGGATGATGACCCCTTCCCGGAGCTGATTCGCGGCACCGATACCGACGAAACGACGGTGTATGAGCACGACGGCAGCATCAAGTGGCAGGTCCCGACCACCTTTGAGGAAGATCTGCCGCTGGTGGTTGCCGATGTCGACGATGACGGCCGCGCCGATGTCCTCTCGGTCGCCGGCAATGGGTCCTCAGACGGATTCATGGAGGTCTACAACGGTATCGATGGCAGTCTGAAGTGGCGCTACCCACCGATGGAGGATCCGAGTTTTGATCCCTTCTACTACGGCCCGGTGGTGATGGACTTCGACGGCGACGGCAAGGTCGAGGTTGGAATCATCGATGGTGAAATCAACATGCACCTGCTCAACGGCGTAGACGGCACCCTGATCGGCATCTTCGACCTGGACAACGATTCCGGTATCCGGGCCATGCCGATCCTGGCCGACATTGACGCCGACGGCGCCTCAGAACTGGTGATCCACGGCGAATCGCGCTTTGGCACCGGCGCTTCCGACATCCTCCGCGTCTACGAAGGCCCCAACGACGACTGGCCGGCGGCGCAGCCGGTGTGGAATCAGTGGAACTACCACGTCACCAACGTCAACGCCGACGGCACGGTGCCGGCGCGCGAGCAGCCGCACTGGCTGCTGCCGGGATTGAATACCAACCGGGTCAACGCGCTGCTGCCCGAAGAGCGCACCCCGCAGATCGATCAGTTCACCTACAGAGCCTCCGATGGCGAGTTGCTCTCCAACGTGGCCACGGTAGAGATCGAGGTGCTGCCGCCGAACAACGCGCCGCAGATCCTGTCCAACCCGCGGACCCTCGCCTCGCCCGACTTCCCCTACAGCTATCCGGTGCTGGCGGTGGATCCGGACGTCGGCGAAAGCCTGAGCTACCTGTTGGTGCAGGCGCCGGCCGGGATGAGCGTGGATGCGCTGGGCTTGATCACCTGGACGCCGACCATGGGCGACCTGGGCAGCCATCCGATCATCCTGCAGGTCACCGACACCCTGGGCTACAGCGATACCCAGCTGTTCGAGGTGCTGGTGCGAATGGCCACCACCGTGCCCGACGTGGTCGGCCAGACCCAGGCCGCCGCGGTCGCCACTGTTGAGGCGGCCGATCTGGCCGCCAATCCCATCGCCCCGGTGTTCGACCCGGTGGTGCCCGCCGGCCAGGTACGCGCGCAGCTGCCGATTGGCGGCAGCGCCGCCGCAGCGGGAGACTCGGTGCGACTGGAGGTCTCGCTGGGACCGGCGCCGGTAACGGTGCCGCGGGTGGTCGGACTGGATCTGCTCAACGCCGGCAATCGGCTGGTCGATGCCAATCTGATGCTCGGCGCCACCACCTACGTCAATCGCGATGATCTGCCGCTGGGCACAGTCATCACGCAGAGCCCGGCCCCCGGACGCGACGCAGCGCCCGGATCCAACGTCGATCTGACCGTTTCCGGCGGCCCGCGCATCGACATCGCCATCGACAGCCCGGTGCTGATCGGCGGCCAGAGCTCGGCGCTGGCGATCACCGTATTCAGCAACGACGGCATGCCGCTGGACCCGCAGCCCGCCGCCAATATCAGCATCGTCGAGGCGGTGCCCGGCACCACCAGCGGTCCGCTGCCAACGGCGGGAGCCGGCAGCGTCATGACCAGCGCCACCACCCAGGGCGAGTTCCTGCTGCAGGTGGATCTGCCGGCGACCATGGAAAGCTTTGCCACCGAGTTGGTGGTGATGGAGGCCATCGCCGATGCGCCCGAAGGCGACATATTCGCCGAGCTGGGTGCGCAGCTGGAGAGCGCCGACCGGCTATTTGCCGAGCTTGAGGCGGCGGTATTGATCAACGATGTGCCGGCGATACAGGCCATCGATGCGCAGCTGCAGACCTTGCGTGAAAGCTTGAGCGTGGATCGCATCCGCGGCCTGACCCCGCTGGCGCCGGACGGCGGTGTGCCGCCCGATCGCGATACCGCGATCAGCATGGGTCAGAGCCCCGCTGTCGACGACAGCGCCTATCTGGCCGGCAGCGCCGCGCTGGGTCAGAGCCTGGCGCAGATGGCCGCACTGGTAGCCAATCCGCTGACCCCGGACATCGAAGTCTTCAATCTAAACCAGCGCCTGCTCGCCCAGGCCGCCGGCATCGACGGCCTGGAGCCCAGCGTGCCGGGCGTGCTGGGCGCATTGGGACCCAGCGTGGAGTTGCTCAACCATCGCATTCCGCAAATGCTGGCCAGCGATATCGACGCCGTGCATCAGGCCCTGAGTGACGCCGGGCTGCTCGGTCCGCAGGCGCCGCTGCAGATGGCCAAATCGGTGCGCTTCACCCTGGCCGGGGTGCTCAGCGCCACCCGTATACGCGGCAACATCATCAAGAAGGTCTACAAGCCGCTGATCGGCGATTTGATACGCGCAGCGGTGGTGCTGATCGGTGAGAACCTGCTCCTTGACTACGCCAATGCCGGCAATCTGTCCGGGATAGTCACCGCCGCCAGCCTGTCCATCCACGTCGCCAAGATTCCCAATTCGGTGGCCGAAGGGGTTGGCTTTGAGTCCTATGCGCAGGCCAACAGCACCATCATGATCGGCCCCGATGCCATCGCCCAGGCGCAGAGCATACTGAGCTCGGCGCTATCCACGGCGCAGAATTTGAAGGATATCAACAAGCTCCTGGCTAACCTCAAGGCCGCCGCCGACATCGGCAACAATACGGTCGGCCTGGTCAAGGGCGCGATCAGCAGCCCTGGCGATGTGCGCAACGGCTGCCTGCTTGATGCGACGCCCGGCTGCCGACAATTAATATTCCCTGACGGCTTCGACTCGGCTTATGTCAATGACGGCCCGCTGGCCTTGCCGGCCCCGGTGCTGATCGTCACTTTCGGCCTGGCCAGCGGCAACGTCGGTGTGTTCGTCGGAATATTCTTGCCGACCGAGCCAGAGGACTGAACGACGTTGACGCCCAATCGAGACGTTCGACCAACTGGCGATAGCGCGGCGGCGACCCGGCGGGTGCCGCCCGCCACCGCTCAGCAGTCAGTTCGAGGTGCCTTGAGCGGCCGATGACCCTTCGAATCCGTCCGCGTGCAGTTCGTCGCTGGGCTGCCATTGATCGGCACCCAGGTCGACCGCCGCGGCGCTGGGCCGGGATTGGGCGTCAAAGTCGTCGATCACCTCGGGCAGCGGCGTACCGGCACCGAAGGCGGCCGCGGCCAGTTCGGTCAGATGCAGATCTCCGATGTCCGGATTCGCGAACCAGGCGTTCTGAGCGTTGTTGAGGTTGCCCGACTGTGCGGCCTGCGCACCGTTACGCAGGGCGATGGCCGCGTCCAGCAGGTTGTTGCGCACTTGGTTGTTGGCGCCGGTGTAGCGCACCTCGATGGCGTTGGGGTAGGCACCTGCGGTCAGCGCGGTGTTGTGCAGCACGCGGGCGTTGGAGGAGGCGACGTAGATCGGCACATCCACCGCGTAGCTGGCCCCGAGATCCCAGCTGATGAAGTTGTTGCGCACCAATCCGCCGCCATGATCGCTGGCGCTGACCAGGCCGAGCGAGATGCCGCGCGAGGAGTTGGTGATGGTGTTGCGCTCTACCACCGTGTCCTGCGAACCCTGCCACAGCAGCACCGAAGGTCCGGCCAGGGCGTTGTTCTGACAGCGGATGTCGTGAATCCAATTATCCCGAACCACCCAGCGATCGGTGTTCACCCCGTCGATGGCGTTGGTGTAGCAGGAGTTGGGCGGCGAGCCCTCAGGATGCTGCACTGCGCCTGCGGTGTAGTAGAGCTCGCTGGATTCGACGCTCACATCGTCGCCGCCAGCGGTGCCCTTGATGATCTGCTGGCCGGCATCGTACAGGCGCAGGTTGTACAAGCGAATCCGCTGCGCACCCTGATTCCCCGAGACCATCACCGCGTGATAGTAGACCGAGTCCACCGACAGATCGGCGATGGTGACGTCAGTGGCGGTGAAGATCTGCAGTCCGAAGGGGACCACGGGATTGAGCATGCCGGCGCCGTGCAGGCGCACGTCGGCCGGGTTGGATGTAGCGCCGCGTATCTGAATGTTGCTGATCGGCGCCGCGCCGAAGCGGCCCACGGTCAAGCGTCCGTCGACACCGTTGGGAAACGCCACCGCTGCCAGGTTGTAATCCCCCGGAGCGATCACAATCGCCATATTGCTGGTCAGATTCCAGCAGGCATCGGCCAGGGCCTGGGCGGTGTTGACGTTGACCACGGTCATTCCCGCGGGCGGCGGCAACGGCGGCGCGTCGGCCGGCGTCAGGGCATGGGTATGGGTACCAATGGAGAACGCCAACAACAGCAGCCGCCTGACCAAGACGAGCACTGGATGCGGCTGCGGACTGGTAGACCGCCCACGATCCAAGCCGTTCTTCATCGCGATACTCCAGCTGCACAGGCTCAGCCCGAGTGCTCAGTGACGCAGGCTCGGAGCCGAGTACAGCATTGTAGGTCGCTGTCCGGCGCAGACTGGGATCGACTAGTCGGTTTCGACGCTTTCGGCGGCCATAGCCGACACCAGTCTTGACCGGTACGCCTGAGCTCGTGTCGATCCTTGAGCTTTGATGGCGCTTGCCGCTCGGCGACGTCTGCGCTGTGCTCAACTCGGCCGCGTCTGACCGCAAGAGTACCCACACATGCCAACTGCACGGCGTTGCAAACCCCTGCTCTGCGCAATGGCGCTGACTGGACTGATGATGTCGCCGCTCGCGCTCTGCGCCGACCGCCACCTCAGCGCATACGCCGCCTATACCGAGGCATTCCAAGTCGGACAGCTGGAAGCGGCGATGCGCCACGCCCGCGCCGCCTGGGATGCCGCTGAAGCGGAACTGGGCGACGATTCCGTCACTGCGGTGCTGGCTTACAACTACGCGCGGCTGGCCTTCCCGTACGCAGAGGAACGGGACGCAGCGCGGTTGGCATACCAGCGGGTGCTGCGGCTGAACCACGCCGATCCGCCAGCTTTTCGCCATGACGATCTGCAGATCGCCCTGGCCGAGCTCGATCTGCTTGATGCGCAGGACAACACCGAGATCCAGCAGCGCCTGCGCGAGCTGCTTTGGGAGCGCCGCCGTATCGCACAGCCAGCCACCGAACTGTCTGCACACGCCTGGCTCTCTCTGGCTACCGCGGAGCTGAGCCTGTTCCACCGGGATAGCGCCGCCAAACACGCCGACATTGCTGCTGCCGAAGCCGAGAGCCTGCAGCCGGCAGACGTCGATCTGGCCAGTTCAGCCTACCTGCTGGCGGCAACGGCCCGACTTTCAGACCAGCGCTGCGTGGACCATCCCGAACAGGTGCAGGCGGCCATCGAGAACTTGGATCGCAGCATCGCGTTGCTGTCGCCGATGCCGGGCACAACGGCGGCCGAGCGCCTGCAGATGGCGACACAGTGGCGCCAGTCCGCGCAGGAACTGAGCGAGCGGATGCGCCGCGAACGCGGTCGCGCTCACGCCAAGTACTGGCCGGAGCGCTAGGGCCGCCAGACCCGCGGTCGCCGCTGCTGCAGCGCCGGATCGTCTGGATCCGTACTCGACCCGGACGAGAAAGCGCAAAAGCGTGAACCAATCGGCAATGCCACGGTCTGTGATGTTCACTTGGATTTAACGGCAATCGCCGCCGCTAGCCTTGGGCGGATGGCGAACGCCGGCTGCATAACAAGAAACAGGATCACCGATGACGCCCTACTTGCGCTTTTTGCTATCCGCAACCCTGCTGTATGTGCTTCCCGCTACCGCGAGCGCCCAGCTGATGCTGACCACCGCCGCAGCCGAATTCGAGTCGCTGGCCGGCACTACGGCGCTGGCCGACTTCGCTGACGCCGAGCTTGGCCCGTCGCTCGGGGGAATCAGCGCCGCAGGGGTGCGGATCACTGCGATGGTTGCTGACGGTCAGCCTGCCCGGCCGATGCTAGTCCGGCAGCACGCGGCCGGCCTCGCCGACACGACCACAGGCAATCGTTTCCTGGACACGCAAGCGCAGACCTTGCTGCTGAGCTTTGCGGTGGACCAGCGCGCTTTTGCATTCTCCGCTGCCTGCGCTGACTGCGCCTATGCAGACACGGCCAACCGCTGGGTGATCGAGCTCTACGACGAGGCCGGGGTGCGGGTCGGCGCGATTGAGCAGCTCGCTGCCTTGCAGCCCAAGGACAGTTTCGTCGGGGTGATTGCGCAGCGCTTCCGCCATGCGGTGGTCAGCCGCAGTGATGGCGGCAGCTGGCTGCTTGACGACTTGCGTCAATCGGCCGCCGACCGGGTCCTGCTGACCACCGACGCAGGCGAGTTCGAAGCCATTGCCGGCGTCACCGCGACCCACCGTTTCGAGGATCTGGCGTTGGGAAGCAGCACCTCGCTCAGCAGCGGCGGCGTGCAGCTGCAGAACCTGCGCGCCGATACGGCAGTCGGAGGAATGGAGGTATCTGACCAGTTGGCGGGTCTGACGGCGAATTTCTGGTTTGGCAAGCATGCGCCGGGCAGTCGCTTCATCGTGGTCAACGACCGCAGCCTCAAGATCAGTTTCGCCAGCGATCAGCTGGGCTTTGCGCTGGCTGCGGCTTGCTACGCCTGCGACCCGCCCAAGCGTCCGTCGCAATGGATCGTCGAACTGTACGATGACAGTGGCGTGCTGGTCGGCTTTCAGCAGCAGGTACAAGCCATCAATATCAACGGCGGTTTTTGCGGAATACTCTCCTCCAAGCGCTTTCGTCACGCCATCCTCAGCCGTAGCGGTGGCGGCAACTGGCTGATCGACGACCTGCGCGAGTCCACCGCCAAGCGCAGTGCACGAGCAATCAGTCGGCTCCACTGAGCGCTCCTGACAGCAGCAATCCTGGCAAGATCGCGTTTTTTCAAGGGTATCGAGGCGGCGATGGTTGAGTACGATCTGGTTCGCAACGCGGACGATGTCGCGCAGATCCTGCGCCTGCAGCGCCTCAATCACCGCAGCGCCGTGGACGCCGCCACAGTACAGAGCCAGGGCTACACGACCGTGCGCCATCAGGCGGAGACGCTGGCAGCGATGAATCGCCTGTACGCCTCGGTGGTCGCGCGCAGTGGCGGTCAGGTGGTGGGTTACTGCTTGATGATGGCGCAAGCCTTTCGCGAACAGATCCCCGAACTCGTTCCGATGTTTCGCATGCTAGACGGACTGCAATGGCGCGAGCAGCCGCTGGCCGGCAACTCGCGCTGGTTTGTGATGGGCCAAGTGTGTGTGGCCGAAGGCTGGCGCGGTCAGGGACTGTTCGACGGCATGAACCAGCGACTCCGCGACGAATACGCCGATGAGTTCGACTTCACCGTCACCGAAGTCTCGCAGGCCAATCCCCGATCGCTGCGGGCCCATCGACGAGTGGGCTATCAAACCATGCACCGCTACGCCGATCCGCAGGCCGATGAGCAATGGGAAGTCGTGGCCTGGGACTGGCGGGAGCGCTAGTGTGGTGTCCCCAAAATAAGTTGAATTTAGTTCAGATGGATTTTGTTCTGAGACTAGGCGCGAGGAGCAAGCCATAGCTTTGCCTATGGCTGCGACGAGCAACGACGTATCAGGGCAAAAGACGCTGAAATAGATCAAGTTAATTTGGGGACACCACACTAGCTAGCTAGCCCGCATCGCATCAGCCTCCTATTGCGGCCGCCGGTTGATACTTTGTAACGATGCGCCGGCAGTTGCATCGGCTACCCGGCCTATTGCTGCATGCGGTTGCAACATGGTGCAGAATTGCGGCCAGATGCGGCACGCTGTGCGCGTCCCGTTGCTGAGCTTTGGCCCAACAGTAGTACTCATTCAGGGGATCGTTATGTATTACCCACTGCGGCGCTGCGCCGCCCTGGCCGCGCTGGCGCTGGCAACCCAGTCAGCGATGGCGCAATCCACGCCGATCAATGATTCCGCCCAGGTCGCCGCGGCGGATCAAGTCATCCACCTGGGCACCTTTGCGCTGTCCGACGCCGGACGCTTGACGCCGCTGCAGCCGAATGCGCCGGGCGACACCATTTGGGACAACACCGCACCCACCGGATTCTTCCGCGGCACGGTCGGTCAGGAACTGCTCGACGAGGGCGATTTGCCCGACGGCACCGTGATCGGCGAGTTCCAGATCGGCTTTGCCACCGACGCCACCGGCGCCATCACGCTGCGCTACAGCTTCTACGAGAACGATCAGTTCAACTCGGTCGGCAATCTGCTGCCGACCGTGGGCGGCGGGCAGGCCAGCTACGACATACCGATTACCGGCCTGACCGGGGGCGGAATTTTTGCGTACACCATCAACATCGTGCTCGCCGCCGACGACCAGTTCATTATCACCGGTCCGGATACCGACATGAACCCGGGCACCGATTGGGGCTGGGGCTTCCTGGCGGTCGATACCGGCAACGCCACCAGCCTCGGGCCGTCGATCAGCGCCGAAGGCCCGGCGCCGGGTGCGCCAGGCCGCACCGACGTCTTCGATATATTCACCCCGGATGTCGCCACCGGCGCCTACGGGGGCAGCTTCTTCTTTGGCGGCAGCCCCTTCGCGCAGTTCCACATGCTGCTGATCGAAGGCAGCAACCCGCCAGGCTTCAGCAAGCAGTTCACCCCGGACCTGGTGTTCTCCGGGCAGGCGTCGCAGCTCAGCCTGAGCATCGACAACAGCGCCAACGTGCTCGACGCCACCGCGCTGGACTTCACCGACAACCTGCCGGCGCTGCTGGTGGTCGCCTCGCCGAGCAACGCCAGCACCACCTGCACCGGCGGTACCCTGACCGCCACCCCGGGATCGGGCGTAGTCAGCTACACCGGCGGCAGCGTGAGCGCCGGGGCGACCTGTGAAGTGCTGGTCGACGTGGTACCCAATAGCACCGGCAGCTTCGTCAACACCACCGGCGACTTGACCTCCGACCTGGGCAACAGCGGCACCGCCAGCGCCACCCTGACCGCCGAGGAACGGCCGTCGATTTCGAAGATCTTCAACCCGGGCGTGATCTTCCTGGGCCAGAACAGCACCGTGGTCCTGACTATCGACAACAGCGCCGCCACTCAGGCACTGACCGCGATCAATGTGGTCGACAACCTGCCTGCCGGGATGATCGTTGCCAATCCAGCCAACGCCAGCACCACCTGTAGCGGCGGCAGCATCGGCGCAGTCAGCGGCGGTACCTCAGTCACCTACAGCGGCGGCGGCCTTGCCGGCGGCGCCACCTGCACGGTGAGTTTCGACGTTAGCGCCAACGCGACCGGCAGCTTGCTCAACACCGCCAGCCTGAGCATCAGCGCCGGTGCCAGCGGCAGCGGGTCCTCCTCGCTAACCGTCGAAGCCTTGCCCGCCATCAGCAAGGCTTTTGCCCCGGGCAGCCTGTTCGTCGGCCAGAACAGCACCGTCACGGTCAGCGTCGACAACAGCACCGCCACCCAGGCGCTCAGCGGGATCAGCGTGATCGACAACCTGCCGCCCGAACTGGTGGTCGCAACACCGGCCAACGCCAGCACCACCTGTGCCGGTGGCACCTTGAGCGCGCCAGACGGGTCGACCGCTGTGAACTACAGCGGCGGCAGCTTGGCTGCCGGCGCGAGCTGCACGATCAGCTTTGACGTCACTGCGGTGGCCAGCGGCGATGTGGTCAACAGCGCCAGTCTGGCCAGCAACGCCGGCAACAGCGGCAACGCCAGCGCCAACCTGCGAGTCAATCCGCTGCCGACGCTGGCCAAGGCCTTCAATCCGGCCTTCGTCCTGGTTGGCGATGTTTCCCAGGTGGTGCTGACCGTCGACAACAGCGGCAGCACCCTGCCGGTGACCGGCTTGGCGCTGACTGACAACCTGCCTGACGGCATGCGCGTGGCGACCCCGAACGGGGCCAGCCACAGCTGTGGTGCGGGCACGCTGAATGCGTCCTCTGGTGCGGTCAGCGTGGACTTCAGCGGCGGCGATGTGGCGGCCAACAGCACCTGCACCATCAGCTTCGACGTGGTGGTCTCGCTGGAAGGCAATCTGGTCAACACCGCCGGTCCGCTGCAAAGCGACGTCGGCAGTGCTGGCGGCGCGGCGACCGCTTCGGCGACGCTGAACGTGCAGCCGCTGATTGCCCCGATCAACACCTTGAGCCGCACCAGCCTGCTGCTGCTGGTCCTGCTCACCGCCATTGGCGGCGCCCTGCTGCTGCGTCGTCAGGGCTAGTCGGTACACGCAGCCCCGGGTGATGATTACCCGGGGCTGTTGATCAAGTTGCCTGTGATTCCACGTAGGCCTTGAAGTTGTCCAAGATGGCCTGCCACCCGGCGCGCTGCTGTTCTTCCGGGTGGCTGCTGTCAGCGTCGAACAGCTGCCAGAGCGTTACCGTCGATGCCTGCTGATCGAAGCCCACCTCGACGCGGCGTCCGTCATCGAATTCGTAGTCGATACGGCGCATCGCTTCCAGGGCAATAATCCGCCCGCAGAAGTCGAAACCCATCGAGCCGTCTCGCGCTTCCATCCGGTAGCTGAAGCGGCCGCCCTCGCGCAGGTCCATCTCCGCTCTGGGACAGACCCAGTCCGCCGAGGCGTGGTTCCACTGGGTAATTTCTTCCGGCGTCACCCAGGCTTGCCAGACGCGCTGCAGCGGCGTGGCCACATCGATGCTGACGCGAATCTTCATTTAGGTCTGCCTCCATTAGCGCTCAGAGCGATTCAGATTGTCATGCGGGCGTGAAGCTAGCGTGATTGATCGTTCTGGGCTAGCGTTCGCGCCGCGTGCCAATTTGGCCGCGGAATCGGATGGGCGGCGAAGATGCTGGACGAGATTGAACTGGACGCTGGTGACGACGAGGATTCCTGGTTCAGCTGGGGCGGCGGGACGACCTCGACCTTGAGTAGCGGCGCCATCTTCCTGCTCTCGCTGGCGCTGCTGTTCTGGAATGAAACCTCGTCCAAAGCGCAGGCTGATGCCTACGCCGAAGCCGGCACGCAGGTGGTTGAGACGGGTGCCGCCGTCGATCCGGCCCTGGACGGCAAACCGGTCCATCTGAGCACCACGGTCAGCACTCAACTGGGCGCGCGCGATGACACGTTTGGGCTACGCACCCAGGGCGTGGCGCTGTATCGCCACGTGCAGATGTACCAGTGGATCGAGCGTAAGCGCAGCCGTGGCAAAGGCGTGCGTAAGCGCAGCGAGGTCTACTACGAGATGGATTGGGACTGGCGCTACCACGATTCCAGCCGCTTCGAGCAGCCCGAGGGTCACCACAATCCGAAGCCGACGATTCGCAGCGCGGGCTTCTTCGCCGAGGACGCGCGGCTTGGCCCCTACCGCTTCAACAGCGAAACGCTGGCGCGACGTGCGTTGTGGGCGATGGGCGATGAGGATCCGGGCAGCCTGGGGCACTGGCCGCAATACCGCGCCAGCCTGCCCGAATTGTCCGCAAGGCTGAGCAGTCAGGGCTGGTTTCAGATTGAGCCGGACGAGTACTACCTCGGCGATCAGAGCGTCGACGAGATCGAGATCGGCGACATCTCGGTCACTTTCTATGAGTTCCCCAATCACTACAAGCTTTCGCTTATCGCCGCGCAGAACGGCGACAGCCTGGTGCCGTGGCAGGCCAGCAACGGCAAGTCGGTATTGATTGCACGCAGCGGCGTCGAGGATGCCGGGCAAATGGTCAGCCAGGCGATCAGCCGCAACGGTGGCGCACGCAGTTTGCTGCGCCTGGTCGGCGTGCTCGGCGCCATGTTGGGCATGGCCGGCATGGTCGGGGCGATCAGCGGACTGCTGTCGATAGTGCCGGTGCTGGGCCCGCTGCTGGACACCTCGCTGCGTCTGGTCGGGGCGCTGCTCGGTCTGGTGCTGGGCCTGTTCACGCTGGTGCTGGGCTGGCTGTGGGCGCGGCCGCTGATTGCCCTGGCGCTGCTGCTGGTTGTGGCCGGCATGGTCGCCTGGAGTCTGAGCAAGTTGAAGGCGCAGCGCCAGCGCGCGCGCACCGCGCAGATCAGCGCGCAAGCCAAACAGCGCGCCGCCGACCGCGCCGCCATGCCGCCACCGCCGCCGCCGTCCGGCACCTCAGCGAACGCTGCGTCGGTCCCCGGCAACGCTTTGCCACCGCCGCCGCCCTCTGCCGGCAGCGCACCGCGCCCATCGGCATCGCTAGCAGCACCCAGCGAGACCGTCGCGGCGGAGCAAACGACCGAGAATGACGAACCCAAGGCCGACCTACCGCCACTGGAGTGGGAACCGGGATTGGCCCGCCATCGACCGCCGTCAGTACGACCGCGCAGTGGCGCCAGCACCCCGCTCTACAACGCCAGTGAGCCTGATCCGGAGCCGGCCGCGCTGTTTGAGCAGGTCCCGGTGCGTTCGCCGGCTGCAGCGCCACCGCCAGCGATGCCTGCAGCGAGCAAGCCGGAGCCAGCCAGCGCAACGACCGCCGCCGCGCAGACCGCGAAGCTGGTGCGCCGCGTCTTGGGTCGCAAGGGCAAGTATCTGGTCAACCGCATACTGCGTGTCCTGCCCGACGGGGTTGAGCAGGTGGTCTGCTTTGAGCTGATGCACCAGGGCAAGGCGATCAAACGTGGAACTCAGGACGAGATCCGGCAGGCGCTACTGAAACTGCAAGCCAGCACCGCGTGAGCGCTGTATACGGTGTGTCCGCTCAAATCTTGCGCACTCAGCCGACGACTATCGCGTCACCCTGCGCGCTGTGCTGGCATTATGGGTCTGTACCACGCAGCGCCGGCTGCCCAAGGGAGCGCACGCCATGATGAGAAAACTGTACGCGGCAATCGTGATTGCCATTGTTGCCCTGCCATTCAACGCCCTGGCCGCCGAAGGCGCCAATGGCCAGGTAGACAACGTCTGGGCGTTCCTGCGCCAGGTGGATCGCACGCTGCTGATGGCCAAGGAAGGCGAGTACGGCGAAATCAGCGAAGACCAGCAGTATCGCGTGGAGGAAGCCGGTCGCACCATCAAGGCGCTGCTCAGCGGTCGGCGCAGTTCGGCTAGCCTGAGCGGCAGCGAGCAGGCCGAGCTGGGCGCGGCAAGAGCAACCATTGCCAGCGTACTGCAGACCGCCGACAAGGATCGCGAGGTGTGCATCGACGTGCCGATTACCGGCAGCCGCATCTATCGTGAGGAATGCCTGACTATAGAAGAGCGCGAAGAGCGCGCCTACTACCAGCGCGAGCGACGCTGGCCGCCGACCAACGGCGTGCACTTCGTCTGGTAGGGCTGCGCGGCATTCTTAGACACTGGATCCCGGCTCAAGGCCGGGATGACAGTAGGTGGTGATCAGCAACCTGCTCTGGCCCGCGGAGAGCACCACAGCACGCCATTTCTTGTCAGTACAGGGGGCGCCCTCGCTAAGGACAGGTATGAGAGATGCGGGCTAGTCGATCGCCGAGAACTCGGTCCCCACACGCGACGGCGGGCTGAGGATGCGGAAGGGCTCGCTATCGCTGGCCCGACTGCCGACCATCGCCTGACCGAGTTGGTTGCCGCACACCGGCGCCTCGTCCAGGGCGCTTTGTATGGCGGCCAGACCGCGCTGCTGGTCGGCGCTGCGGAAGTACAGGTGCATGCGCTCGTCATCGTCGTAAGCCCAGCCCTCCCCCACCACCATGCCGTCGGTGCGCGTTTCGATGGCTTCGGGCAGGAGCACGGCCAGGTCGGTATCCGGATTGTCCAGTTCGTCGGAATCGAGCACGATCACAAACTGCACGGAAGGCGCGGAAGGCTCGGGCACCGCCTCGGCCAAGCGCGCCGCGTGGCGGTCGATTTCCAGGTTGCTGCAGCGGAAGCGCAGTTCGCCATGACTGGCGAAATCGAAGATGACGAACCACTCCTCCTGACGCCTATCCTGATCGATCAACATATCCCAGGTCATCGGCATGCGCGCGCCGCGATCGCCGTAGTCCAGATCGATCTTCAGCGCATGCACTTGCAGCGCCAACAGTACCCAATCCAGGGTCATGCCGCCGACGCTAGCGCGCAGCTGCAGCTGTAGATCGGCGCCGTTCTCGGCGAATGCCAAGCCACGCAGCTGGACGTCGCACCGCGGCATCAGCGAGACGTCGAAAGGCTCGCCGGCGTGGATCCGACGCATCAGCTGGACGGTCTGATTGCGGCCGAAGTTCTGCGTGCTCAAGGTCCTATTCGTCCCTATTGCGAGTTGTCCGCCCGCGCCGGCTCTGGCGTCACCACCCGGCCCACGCCGCTGCGCTCCAGCTCGGCTTCCAGCACTGCCAGCGGCCCTTGCGCCAGTCCGGCGACCTCACCGCGCAGCCGGGTTAGCTGCTCGGCCAGCTCCGTGTAGCGCGCGAGCATGGCCGCGGTAGGCCGATGGTCGGAGTCCTGAGCCATCCCCAGCAGGCTACCCAACTGCCCGTGCAGGCGGGTGCCGCCCTTCTGAGCCAGAAAGTCATAGGCCACCACGGCCGTGCGGTTGTGCAATCGACCCTCAATGGACTCGGCCTGCTCTACCACCCGCTCGGCGGCGCTGACCACGGCCGCGGCCCCGGGCTGATCGGCCAGCCGGCGAGCGTGTTCAGCAGCCTGATCGCGCCAGCTGCGCAGCTTGATCACCTCCACGGCAAGCAGGTCCAGCGCATCGCGCAGCTGCAGTCCAAAGGCCGTTTGAGCATTCAAATCCGCGGCGCTGGTGTCGCTGCGCGGATCGGCGATCACGCTGAATTCGGCGCTCAGCGCGCCGCCGGGGAGCAGCAGACGGGCCTGATAGCTTCCCGGCGCCACCATCGGCCCGGCGTAGGGGTTGCCGAAGGCGGTCTTGGCGTCCGGGATCTTGCGCGCGCCGTCATGGCGGAAGTCCCAAACGGCGCTGTTCCAGCCGGCCTGATTGGGCAGATCCGGCTTCGGCTCGGGGGTCGGCGCATCGGGGTCGTCGGGCGCGTAGCGGGCCGGCTCGGCCACGCTGCTCAGCGTACGCACCAGGGCGCCCTCGGCGTCGCGTATCTCCATGCTGAAGTTGCCCTCGACTGGCTCCGGCAGTCGATAGCGCAGGACCACCCCGCGCGGCGCGTTGTCGAGCCCATCGCCGCCCCAGATGCGCGCGCTTTGCCAGCGTACCGCCTGTGCCGGCGCGCGCAGCAATGCGCTGTCGGCAGCGGCCAGCGCGGCACGGACGCTGGCCACGTCATCGAGCACCCAGATCGAGCGACCGCGAGTGCCGACGACCAGATCGCCGCTGTGCGAAACGGCCAGATCAGTGACTGCCACCGGCGGCAGATTCAGCCGCATCGAGCGCCAGCTGGCGCCGCGATCGGTGGAGATGTACAGATCGCGCTCGGCGCCCAGATACAGCGTGTCGGGATCGGTCGGGTCCTCACGCAGTGCGTACAGCGGCATGTCGGCGGGCAGACCCTTGCTGATCGCGGTCCAGCGCCCGCCAAAGTCGTCGCTGCGATACAACAGCGGGCTATCGTCGCCCAGCCGATAGCGGTGCGCGACCACGTAGACCCGCCCGGCCTGAACCTTGGAAGCCTCGATGCCCTCCACCGTGGCCCACTCCGGCAAAGCGTCGGGCGTGACTTCGGTCCAGCTCTGCCCACCGTCGCGGGTCAGATGGACTAGACCGTCATCGGTGCCCACCCACACGGTGTTGGCATCCAGAGGCGATTCGGCCACCGAGAAGATGGTGTTGTAGACCTCCACGCCGGTGTTGTCGCCGGTGATCGGCCCGCCCGACCACTGCTGTTTGCTGCGATCGTTGCGGGTCAGATCGCCGCTGATCGCGGTCCAGCTCTCGCCGCGATCGGTGGAGCGGAACAGCACCTGGGCTGCGTGGTAGAGCACCGCCGGGTCGTGCGCGGAGGTCTCGATGGGCGCGGTCCACTGGAAGCGATACTTCAGATCGGCGGCAGCCCAGCCGATGGCGTTGGCCGGCCAGGCACTGATCGCGCGAGTTTGCCCGCTGGCCTCATCGGCGCGCGACAAGTAGCCGCTGTATTCGCCGGCGTAGGCCACGCCCGGCAGTTCGCGATCGAACTTGAAGTCACCCGCTTCGCCGCCACCTGCCACCCGCCACTCGGCCAGCGGCGCGGTCTTGCCCAGCAGCGACATCGACGGCCCGCTGGCGGTGCCGTAGTCCTGTATGGTGCCGCCAACGTGGTAGGGCGTGCGCCCATCGACGTCGATGTTGTAGAACTGCGCCAGCGGCAGGCGCGGATGGAACCAGCTGGCGCCGCCATCCACCGACAGATCAACGCCGCCATCGTGACCGGCGATCATCCGCTTCGGGTCGACAGGATCGATCCATATGTCATGATGATCGCCGTGGGAGAAGCCCGGAATCGACTGCACCGACCGACCGCCATCGATGCTGCGCAACATCCGCACCTGCGGTACCCACAGCACGTCCGGATTGCTCGGATGCGGGGTCATGGTGGTGTAGTACCAGGCCCGCTGCCGCAGCACCTGATGATCGTTGATGCGCTTGAAGGTCTTGCCGCCGTTGTCGGAGCGGAACAGGCCGCCTGCTTCGGCCTCGATCAGGGCGTAGACCCGCTTGCCGTCGGTGGGCGCAATCGCCACCCCGACCTTGCCCCACTCCCCATCCGGCAATCCGCTGGCCTTGCCTACGATACGCTTCCAGCTGACGCCACCGTCGGCCGAGCGCCATAGTCCGCCGCCCGGGCCGCCGCTGGTATGGCCCCAGGGCTGACGCCGGGTCTGCCAGGTGCCGGCAAATACGATGCGTGGATTGGTCTGGTCGATGACCACGTCGGAGGCGCCGGTGTGTTCATCGACGTAGAGCACCTTGGTCCAGGTCGTACCGCCATCAACGGTGCGGTAGACGCCGCGCGCTTCGGCGGCCTTGAAAGGATTGCCCAGGACCGCGGCGAATGCGATATCGGCGTCTTCCGGATGCACTGCAAGCTGACCGATCTGGCCGCGCAGCTTGAGCTGATGAGTCCAGCTGGCGCCACCGTCGGTGGAGCGGAAGATGCCCTCGCCCGCCTGCACGTTGCCGCGGATGTTGGCCTCGCCGCCGCCGACGTAGACCACGTTGGGATCGGACGGCGCCACCGCGATCGAGCCCACCGCATTGGATGGCTGCTCGTCGAAGATCGGAGTCCATTTGTGACCGCCGTTGCTGCTCTTCCACACCCCGCCCTGAGCCGCCGCCAGATAGTAGGTCAGCGGATCGCCCGGTACGCCGGTCACTGCGGTGATCCGACCGTCGATCTGCGGGCCGATGTTGCGGAAGCTAAGCCCGTGGGTCGGCGAAGCAGGTTCATCCTTGGCGTACAGTGGCAGCTGCAGCAATAGCAGCGCGACCCAAAGCAATGTGCGTCCCATGAACTCCTCCCCGAGCAAAGGCAGGGCTGGAGTGTAGCTCGGTCACCAACAGACCGGGTCAGCCGTTGCCCGCAGCGGGCTAGCCGCGTGCATTCGACTACTGATCCGCGCGACACTGCGGCAACGGATGTGAAGGACTCTGGCGTGACGCGCACCCTCCTGCTGGCATTGGCGGTCAGTCCCTATCTGGTTTGCGCCGGGTTGGACGCCTGGTGGCACGAGCGCGGCCGCAAGGTGCCGCGGACCGAGTGGTGGCTGCACAACGGTCTGGCGCTGAGCCTGATCGCCTACTTCACCAGCGTGTTCGGCGGCTACGCAACGCAGGCCTGGATCGCGCTGGGACTGTTTCTGCCGCTGCACCTGTATGACGCCTTCGGCTTTCACCAGCACATCGATCGCCGTGAGCGTGCGGTGCATGCGGCCGCCAATCTGGCGCTGGCGGGCTTTATCGGCGTCTGGCTGTGGCTGGACCAGCCCTGGTCATGAGCATCGATATCCATGCCGGCTACGCGCTAATGGTGCTGCTGGGCGCGCTGGTGATGCTGGCCTTTCCGCTGACCCGCGATCTGCGCGGATCGGCCGAGCGGCGCAGCTACTACGTAATACAGGGCATCACCCTGCTCGGTGCGCTGGTGGGAGCGAAGTTCGCGGTGCTGATGGGTGATGCGCTGTGGCCGCTGCAGCCCTACCCGGAGTGGCCGCAGCTGCTGGTCTCGGGGCGCTCGATCGCCGGCGCGCTGCTGTTTGGATTCATCACCGCCGAGTTGGCCAAGCCGCTGCTGGGATATCGGCTGCCACCGAACGATCGCTTCGCGGTGATCCTGCCCGTGTCTATCGGCATCGGCCGCATCGGCTGCCTGCTGGCCGGCTGCTGTCAGGGTTTGCCGTACAGCGGTTGGCTGGCAATGCGCGATGCCCAGGGGGTGCTGCGCCATCCGGCGCCGGTGTATGAAATGCTCTTTCAGCTGCTGTTTGCCGGGCTGCTTTGGCAGCTCTACAAGCGCGGCCTGCTGCGCCACCGGTTGTTTGCACTCTACCTGCTCGGCTATGGCGTTTTTCGCTTCGCCAGTGAATATCTGCGCGATACCGCCAAGGCCTTCGCCGGGCACTCGGCCTATCAATGGATGGCGCTGCTGATGGTGCTGCTGGGACTGCTCAGCCTGTGGCTGCGCTCGCCGGCTGGCAGCAGCGTCGATACGGCAACCGGAGTACGCCAATGAACCCGAACGACCCATGGCAACCGGATCAAGATCCGCCACGCCAAGGCATGCACCCAGGGCTAAAAGCGCTGCTGATCGTTCTGCTTGGTATACCAGCGGCATTACTGGTGTTGGGTGCCCTGCTGTTCGGCATCTGCATGCTCGGTTGAACACCGGCTACGAGGGCAACAATGAGCATCTCCATCGTCGACGGCATCAAGCAGCGCCTGCATCGCGACATCGTCGCTGATCCGGTGCTGCACGGGGCGATCCTGAACCTGTATCTGAATGGTGAGGCCTACCCGCATCGGGTGGACGACTACTTCCCGGTCGGCTACGTCAGCGAAGCCGAACTTGCGGCGCGGATGAGCCGCCACGCGCAGGAGGAGGACAAGCACATCGCGCTGTACAGCAAGGCGATCAGCCGCCTGGAGCAAAGCGTGGTCGAATTGCCGCTGTCGTGCATCTTCAATGCGGTCATCCGCAATCATACCGAGGCCAGCTTCGCCATCGACCCGGCCGATGATGCCGATACCCGCAGCCTCAAGGTGGCCCACTTCATGGCCCACGCACACTGTTTGGAAAAGCGCGTGGCCCGCTCGCTGGAGTACCACCTGGAAGCCTGCGCCCATTCGCCCTGCGACTATCCGGCCAAAGCGGTGGGCGCGGTGCTGGCCGACGAATACGAGCACGTGCGCTACACCGGCGAGGCGGTCAATGCGCTGCTGCCGCAGCGGGTCGCCAATCAGGTCTGGGCCCAGCACCGACGCGCCGAGTGGCGCGGCAATCTGGATTTCTCCGCCAGCCAGCTGCGTCGCGTGCTGCTCGAACATGGACAGGGCTGGTCGGCGAGCCGGCGCGGGCTGTACCGCGCCAGCGCCTGGGCTCTGGCCGGCTTGTTGAAGGTGAGCCCATGAAGGCGATTCAGATCCCGGTGGTCGCCGAATCGGCGGCAATCGACTACGGCAGTCGACTCAATGCCATCGCCGAACCGCTTCGGGCGATGGACTCGGTGGACGTCCGCCAGGCTTTCGGCCTGACCAAGGCAGATCGTCTGCTGAAGACGACGCTCAGCCTGTGTCCGCAGTGCCTGCAGCATGTGCCGGCGGCGGTGTTCGAACGCGGCGATGCGGTCATGCTGCGCCAGCGCTGCGATAAGCACGGACTGGCCCTGGGTCTGCTCGAGAACGACAGGCGCTATTACCACCTGTCGAACAAGGATCAATGGGGTCGACGCTACGCCAATGATCGGGTTTTCGAGATTCCCGAATTCGCACCCCAAGGCGGCTGCTGCGGCGGCAGCAACAGTTGCGGCGAAACCTCGTCTGCGCCGTCGGCCGATTTCGACTTCGCCGATCAGCTCGCCAACAAGAGCTGCACCGTGCTGGTCGAAGTGACCGATGCCTGCAACTTGGCTTGCCGGGTCTGCTATTCGGACTCCAAGGGCGACCGATTCCTGCCGCTGAAGGACTTCCAGCGCCATCTGGACGCGCTCTTGAAGCAGAAAGGCGGACTGGATTCGGTGCAGATCACCGGCGGCGAAGCCTCGCTGCACCCGCAGTTCTTCGAACTGCTGGCTTGGCTGTGTCAGCAACCGGTAGGCAAGATCTATCTGCCCAGCAACGGTATCGAGCTGGGCAAAGCCGGTTTCGCAGAGCGGCTGGTTCCCTACGCCGACAAGCTGCTGGTGCTGCTGCAGTTTGACGGCACCGACGCCGGCGCCAATCCGGTGCTGCGCCGGGCCAAGCCGGAGCGCAACCGCCTGCGCCTGATCCAGCACCTGGATCGTTTGGGCATTGCCATGCAGCTGACCATGACCCTGTCCCGCGGCGTCAGTGAGGACCAGATCGCCTGGGTGGTAGCCCAAGCGCGGCGCTTTGCCAACGTGCGCCTGCTGGCGATGCAGCCGGCCTTCTACTCCGGTCGCTACGAGCTGGACATCGACCCCACCGACCGGTTGACCCTGAGCGACGTGGTCAAGGGCATCGCCCAGGGGCTGGGCAACAGGGCCGGCGAGGGCGATTTTCTGCCGATCCCCTGCAGCCACCCCAACTGCGGCTGGGTCACCCTGTTCGCCCGTCGCTTCGGCCTGTTCGCCAATATCGCCCGCCATGTCGATCTGGCCAAGGTGATGGACCAGGTGGCCTACAAGACCCTGCTCAGCGAGACAGAAATGCAGGACGTGGTCGGCACTGCCCGCGATCAGGGCTGGCGCGGCCTGCTGGCGCGGCTGGGCCGGCGCCTGATTCGGCCGCGCGACGTATTCGGAATCGCCATCAAGCCGTTCATGGACCGCTACAGCTTTGACCAGGATCGGGTTTCGGCCTGTTGCCACCACATACTCGATACCCACGGGCGGCCGGTGTCCTTCTGCGAGTACAACGCCCGCCTGCGCGCCGACGACAGCTGGCAGCGCTTCCCCAAACTGCCCGATCATCGCCCCGTCGCCGTCAACCAGTGAACTTGAGCGCCTTCAGCAGCGACGATCTGTGGCGCGCCGCAATCGCGCTGATGATCCCGCTGACCTATGCGCTGATGGTGCTGGTGGAGTGGTGCGGCAGCGGTCAGCGCTGGCCGCGGATTCGTTACTGGCAGTGGATCGGCGCCGCCGGATTCTGCCTGCTCGGCATTACCAACGGGATGGTTTCAGCAGCCCTGCTGGGGGCCTTCGGGCGCGTTCATCTGATCGACAGCAGCGCCTGGGGCGTGCTGCCGGCGGCGCTCATCGGCTATCTGTTTCTGTCCCTGGGCAATGCCCTATTGCACCGTGCCTATCACCGCGTTGATTGGCTATGGCGGCATGTGCATCAGTTGCACCACGCGCCGCAGCGCATCGATGTGGCGGGGGTAATGTTCCAAACCCCGCTGGAGGCCGCGGCCAACGCCGTGCTGTTCGTCGCGGTCAGCGTCTTTCTGCTCGGCTTGGATCCGGTCGCGGCCATGCTGTTGGCCTATATCGGTGCCTTCTACGGCATGTTCCAGCACTTCAATATCGCCACACCGCGCTGGCTGGGCTATCTGATCCAGCGACCGGAGGCGCACTGTGTGCACCATCGGCGTGACCATCATCGGTCCAACTACAGCGATCTGCCGATCTGGGATCTGTGCGCGGGCAGTTTCGAGAACCCCGAACGCTTCGAAGGCGTGGTGGGCTTTGCCCAGCCGCTGAAGAGCGTCATCGTGCCGATGCTGCTGGGCCGCGATGTGCAGGAACGCAACGCGAGCGCACAAGCGCAGGTCGCGCATTGAGCCCTCACCCCTATCCGCGCCTGCGCTGGTTCGCGCTGCTCTGGCTGCTGCTGTACTTGCCGGTGTATGCGCTGACCTACGGCGGCTGGCATTTCCTCTATCTGTGCAACTTGGCCGTCGTACTCAGCGCGCTGGGCATATTGCTTGGTCGGCAGCTGTGGATCAGCGCCGCACCGCTGCTGATGCTGGGTCTGGCGCTCACATGGTTGGCGGACGTGCTTTGGCGCTTGCTCGGCGGCAGCTTCCTGCACGGCGGCACCGCCTACATGTGGGACCCATCCATACCGTGGCTGGCGCGAGCGCTTTCCCTTTACCATCTGCTCTGGCCGGCGCTGCTGCTGTACTGCCTGCAACGCCATGGCTACGATCGCCGCGCGCTCGCGTTACAGAGTCTGCTCACCTTGGCGGTGCTGGGATTGGGCAGCTGGCCCGAATTGGCGCCGCACAACCTCAACTTTGTGCACTCCGGCTTTGATCGCGCGCTGCCGGGCGCATCCCCGGCGCTTCGCGCGCTGGCCATCGCCACCCTGTTGTGCAGCGCCTACGGACTTACCCATCTGGCGCTGCGCTGGCTGTTCAAACCAGCCAGATGAACTTGGCCAGAAAGACCGCGGCGATCACCCACACCGCCACGCCCACCTCACGCCAGCGCCCGGCGAGGAGCTTGATGCCGGCATAGCTGACAAAGCCGAAGGCGATGCCGTGGGCGATGGAGAAGGTCAGCGGCATGGCCACGGCGCAGAGCACCGCCGGTGCGCTTTCGGTGATGTCCTCCCAATCCAGCTCGGCCAGGCCGCGGGTCATCAGCACCGCGACATAAATCAGCGCCGGGGCGGTAGCGAAGCCGGGCACGCTGCCGGCCAGCGGGGCGAAAAACAGGGCCAGCAGGAACAGTAGCGCGACTGTCACCGCGGTCATCCCGGTGCGCCCGCCGACCGCGGTACCAGCCGCGCTTTCGATGTAGGCGGTAGTGGATGAGGTGCCCAGCGCAGCACCGGCGGCAATCGCGCTGGAGTCGGCCAGCAGGGCGCGATTGAGTCGCGGCAGCTTGCCGTCGGCGTCGAGCAGACCGGCCCGATGGCAGACCCCGACCAGCGTTCCGGTGGCGTCAAAGAGTTCGACCAGAAAGAAGGTCAGAATCACCGCCAGCAGCCCGGCGTTGAGAGCCCCGGCCAGATCCATCGCCAGCAGCGTAGGCGCCAGCGACGGCGGCGCGGCGATGACGCCCTGAAAGGGCGCGTGACCTAACACGATGGCGACTGCCGTCACAGCCAGAATCCCAATAATCACCCCGCCGGTGACCTTGCGGGCCTGCAGTGCGACGATCAGCAGCAGTCCGACGATGGCGTAGAGCGCGCCGTGCTGATGCAGATCACCCAGGCTGACCAAAGTGGCTGGGTCGGGCTTGATGATGCCGGCGTTGCTCAAGCCGATGATGGCCAGAAACAGGCCGATACCGGCGGAGATCGCCAGTTTCAGCGAACGCGGGATGGCGTTGACCACCCACTCGCGCACCCGCAGCAGACTGACGATCAGGAACAAACAGCCGGACAGGAACACCGCGCCTAAAGCGGTCTGCCAGCTGAAGCCCATGGTGCCGACCACCACGAAGGCGAAGTAGGCATTCAAGCCCATCCCCGGCGCCAGCGCGATCGGGTAGTTGGCATACAGCCCCATGATCGCCGAGCCCAGCGCGGCGGCCAGGCAGGTGGCCACGAAGACCGCGTCCTTGGGCATTCCCGCGGCGGCCAGAATGTCCGGGTTGACCACCAGGATGTAGGCCATAGTGAGAAAGGTGGTCAGACCGGCCAGCAGTTCCTTGCGCGGGGTGGTGCCGTGCGCGCTGAGCTGGAAATAGCGGTCGAGTGCGGCGCTGGCGTTCACGTGATGCGTCCTGGGCTTGGTATGTCCCTTTTAGCCAGTTGAAGCAGGAACTGCAAAGCGCAGCTCATTCAAACTCCACGGCCGCGGTACTTCTCCCGGTCAGGCCCCGCTGCGCCAGCGACAGCGGAGCGCCGGCGTCTCGTCGGCATGGCCCCTGATCCAGAACCAGGAGCGAAAAGCATGCCGGCAGGATGCCGGCGCTCCTAAGTACAGATCCGACGGTGGCGTAACACCCCCAACACTCCGAGGGCGTCGTCAAATCCCAGGCCCTTCTGGGCCCTGGGCCCTGTGCCCTGAGCCCTGTGCCCTGAGCCCTCAACCAGTGTCTCAGGCTCGGCCGACCGGCTGCTGCTGCGTAATGCAGTGGATATTGCCACCGCCGAGCAGGATCTCCCGACAGGGAATCTGAATCACCTGATGGTTGGGCATCAGATCGGCGAGCTGGTTGGCGGCGATCTGATCGGCGGGATCGTCGAAGGCGGGGACGATCAGGGCGCCGTTGCTGATCAAAAAGTTGATGTAGCTGGCGGCCATCCGCGCTCCGGCACGACGGGGCCAAGCGTTGCGGGCGATGTCGATGCCATCGGCCTCTTCGGCTGTGTGCGCGAGCGGCTGCGGCAGGACGATCTTGTGCACCTTCAAGGCGCGTCCGCGCGCATCGCGCTGCGCCTGCAGGTAGTCCCATGCGCGCTGACAGCAGGCATGCTGCGGGTCGTCGACGTTGTCGGTCCAGGCCAGCGCAATCTGCCCCGGGGCGACAAAGCAGGCCATGTTGTCGATGTGGCCGTTGGTCTCGTCATCGACGATGCCCTCGGGCAGCCAGAGGATCTTCTCGGCGCCCAGATACAGGCGCAGCTGCGCTTCGATCTGTGCTCGATTGAGCTGCGGATTGCGATTGCTGTGCAGCAGGCACTCTTCGGTGGTCAACACCGTGCCCTCGCCGTCGACATGGATCGCCCCACCCTCCAGCACAAAACCGTCGCTGCGATAGCGATCGATGCCCTCAATGCGGCAGATCTTCTCGGCCACCTGATCGTCGCGGTTCCAGGGCTGATAAAGCCCGCCGGCGAGGCCACCCCAGGCGTTGAACTGCCAGTCCACGCCGCGCACCCCGCCGTGCCCGTCGACCACGAAGGTCGGCCCCACATCGCGCGCCCAGGCGTCGTTTGCCGAAAGCTCCAGCACCCGCACTCGCGGATCCAGCCGCGCACAGGCGTTCTCGAACTGATCGGCGGAAACGCCGACGGTGACCGGGGTGTGATCGGCGATCGCTGCCGCGACTTTTGCGAATGCCCCCTGCGCCGGCTTGGCGCCGTAGCGCCAGTTGTCCGGCCGCTCCGGCCACAGCATCCACACTTGAGACTGCGGCGACCACTCAGCCGGCATGGCGTAGCCGTCAGCGTGTGGGGTGGAGGGGAGAAGGGGCATGGGCAGATCGCAACGACGCCGCAAAGGACCCGAAGTTTAGGCGATCAGGGCCCAGGGCGCAGGGCCCAGACATCAGTCCAGATCAGGCTGGGCCCTGGGCCCTCTTCCCTGGGCCCTACCCATGCCTTAGCTGCCCGCGGCAGCTAAGGCATGGGTCCACCAGACCGGGTCAAACATAAGCCGGGTTCTGTCTTGAACGATCATTCCTCTGCGCCGTACGTCACCGCACGGCTGTAGCAGCCTACCCGGGAGCAACGCGGGCCACGCCAACGCTCCCCTATTTGGCCTTGCTGCGGGTGGGGTTTACCTAGCCGCGACGTGTTACCACTCGCGCGGTGCGCTCTTACCGCACCCTTTCACCATCACCGGGCACCGGCAAGCCGGCACCTTAGGCTGTCTGCTCTCTGTTGCACTTTCCGTAGGCTCTCGCCTCCCAGGGGTTACCTGGCACCCTGCCCTATGCAGCCCGGACTTTCCTCGATGGCGCAGAGCGCCACCGCGATCGTTTGTCCAACGCCGGTCTGATGGAGGCGTCAGAGTAGCCGCAAGTCGGCGAGAGCGGAAGGGCACAGGGCCCAGGGCATAGGGCCCAGAAGCGCCGCCGATCCGCGCGTTCTGGCCATTCTCGCTCTTCCCTGGGCCCTTCTTCGCTCTTCACTGGGCCCTGGGCCCTTAGCTCATCGCCAAAACCATCAAGCTGATCCAAACCAGCGTAGCCGCCGCCCAAACCAAACTCCGCAGGGTGTGCTTGTCGGCGATGTACAGCACGCCGTAAGCCAGCCGCAGCGGCACATAGATCAGCGCCAGCAGGTCGATGGTGCCGCGATCTACGCCGGCCTGATGCGCCATCAGCACGCTGGCGGCGAACAGCGGGAAGGCCTCGAAACTATTCTGCTGCGCGGCGTTCGCCCGGGCGCGGGCACCTTTCAAACCGGCGAGAAAGTCGCGCGGATGGCGGTTGTTGAATCCGGGCCCGGAGAATTTTGCGTATCCGGTGAACAGCAGCGGCATGACGCCGGCGATCAAAACGCACAGGTAGGACCAGGACATGCGGCAACTCCGGGTAAGATAGAAGGACGCAGTATGCCTTCGGCAGCCGCCGAAACGAGAATGATTGGAACGGAGTCCATATGAGCGACAAGCCGCCTCGCCTACGCTCGGTTGAGGGTCTGCCCGCGGAACTGGTGATCGACCTGGTCAAGAGCGGCCTGATCGGTCGTGATCCAGCCGCCGATTTCCGCGTCGAGCATCCGACCGTCTCACGCAAGCATGCCGAGGTTAAGATCGACGGTCAGAAGGTCGAGCTGACCGATCTGGGCAGCGCCAACGGCTCGCGTATCAACGGTCGCCCCTTGAGTCGCTCGGCCTACATGCTGGGCCATGGCGACCTGGTGCAGCTGGGACAGATCCTGTTCGAGTACGAAGAGCCGGTCAGCGCCGCGGCGGCAACGCGTCGGCAGTCCCTGGCCGAAACCACCAAGCCCAGCCGCGACGCCCGCAAGGCCAAGATGATGGCCTCGGACATGCGATTGGCGCGGCGCATTCAGCATCGTTTGGTGCCGGACAAGGCGCCAAGAATTCCGGGCTATGAGATCGCCTTCAGCTACGTGCCGGCATTGGCGATTGGCGGCGACTACTTCGATATCACCCAGCTGCCCAACAACGAGCTGGCGATCACCATCGGCGACGTCTCCGGCAAAGGCGTTTCCGGGGCGCTGTACATGGTTTTCGTCAGCGCGGTGCTGCGCGCACGACTGCACGGTTCCAAGGGCCCGGCGGAGTTCCTGACCCTGGTCAACCAGCGTATGTGTCCGATACTTGAACCCGGCATGTTCGTCACCCTGTCGACGATGTTCATCAACACCCAGACCCACGTCTGCCGATTGGCGATGGCCGGGCACAATCCGCCGGTGCTGCGCTCGGCGTCGAAGAAGGTGGTGGAGATGGGGCTGGACCCAGGTCACCCCATTGGCGCCAGCGAGGATCTGGTGATCCGCGATCAGCGCCTGCAGCTGTCCCCGGGCGACATCATGCTGTTCACCACCGACGGAGTGGAGGAAGGCGAGAACGAGAACAAGGAGCCTTTTGGCACCACCCGCCGCAATCAGGCCATGCGCGAGGCCAGCGGCGCCGCCGACATGAATCGTCGCGTGCGCACGGAATTGCTCAGTTTTTGCGGCGCCGAGGTGTCCTCAGACGATTTGACCATCATCGCCGTGGAACGGCTGCTGTCCAGCTAAGGCGAGAGGCCCACGATTTTGGGCCCTGGGCCCTCTTCCCTGCGACGGTTGCTTTGCAACGGCGGTCAACGCCGCCGCCGCGGGAGTCGCCTCTGCCGCGACTCGCTCGACGCCCTATTCGCCGCGCAGCCAAGCCATGAACCGCGCCCACAATCCGGGCTTGGGTCGCTGGGTCTCAACGGTGGGCGCACCGAGCAGGCTGGCCGCGCTGTTTTGCATCTGCGGCGAGGCGCTGGGTGCCGGCGTCGCGACCGGGGCAGCGTCGGCACGATCGCCAAGCAATTCCTTGGCCATGGCGGCAATCTTGTCGGCGTCGAGGTCGGCATGGTCGTGCGCGGCGATGCACTCCTTCAGCGACGGCTGGATGTTGAGCAGCTTGCTGAAGCCGGCCAGATCGAACACCTGACGCACATGGCTGGCCAAGCCGCACAGCTTCATGCTGCCCTTGGCGCCATCGACCTGTTTGGCCAGCGCCAGCAAGACGCGCAGCCCGGCACTACTGACGTAATCGATACCCGACAGATCGACCACGAAATGCCGATCACCTTCGGTGAATTGGTCATGCGCCTTGAGCTCGAAGTCGGGCGCGGTCTCGGTATCGAGACGGCCGGTAAGCGCGAGGATACGGACTTCGCCCGCTTTCTCTTCAGAGATTTCCAGTGCCATGGTTGGACCTTGATGGTTGCGACTGATGTATACGGTATCGGTGAACGCCTAGCCCGCATTATTCACGATTTGTGCTCCGGAATCCTTAGCGGGCCGTTGATGATGCCTGGGCTAGACCTGTGAGAACTTCAAGCTCACGCCACCCACTTCAATAATGTCGCCATCCTTCAACAACAGCTCGTCCACAGGCTGCCCGTTGACGCGGGTGCGCTTGTCAGCGAGGTCACGCAGTATAAACCCACTGCGGCTGGGACCAACCTCGGCCTGACGCTCAGCCACACCGTCAACCTGGACATCGTTGCCCGCGGCACTACCGATCGAAAGCGGACGCAAGCCCAGAGTATACGGCCCACCGGGACTGTCGGCAGCCTGGTCGATCAATCTGCCCGGCCTGAAGACCACCGTCGCGTCCGGGTTGCGGCGCGGCGGCGGCGACGCGGGCTGCGCCGGCGGTGGCGGCGGGGCGACCTCGGCCTCTGCAGTCACCTCACCTTCGGGATTCTCCATCTCGGCGGTGGTGATTTCATCTTCCTTGACCTGATTGACGCGCTGGGTGGGCTCTTCGCTGTCATCTATAGGCTGCGCTGGTGGCGGGCCGGCATCCAACTCGTCCATCGACTTGAAGGCCTTGCTGAATCGGTCGCGAATATCGGCCACCGATTTCTTCGCCTTGGCACGCTCATCCAAGGCGCCTTTGATGCCCTGCATGCGGCGCTTGAGCTCCGCATCGTCGAACTCACCCAGGCTGTGGCGGAATTCGATTTCCTCCTGATCCATGCGCGCCGCCTCGAAGGCCTGTTCCAGCTCGGCCATCGCGCTACGCACCTGGTTATAGAGCTGCTTGGCACTGGCCTTGAGCGGCTCGGCCTTGGCCACCAGGCCCTGGCGCTGGTCCATGTAGTCTTTGCGGACCCGGTTGAAAACCTGCTCGGCCACGCTGCTGCGCTTGTCGTCCATGGTCTTGAGTCGGCTGTCTACCTGACTCAGCTCGCCCTGAATCTCGGCGAGCTGGTCCAGCACGCTCAAATCCAGGCTTTCCAGATCGAGTTTCTCGCTTGCCACTGGCGTCGTCATCAGCTGTACTCCTTGCGTAGCCTTACTGGTTCA
>JAUIFV010000025.1 GCA_030430155.1 Gammaproteobacteria bacterium | reverse complement strand
CGGGAACTGCTGTAGGCCCAGCCACTGCAGGAATTCGGCGCCCAGGAAAGTGATCCAGGTGCCCAGTCCGCTGTAGCCGAGCAGGCCGAGGAAGTTGTAGGTGAAGAAGGTCAGCACCAGGATGTAGCCCATGGTGTTCATCTGCTTGACCATCGCCTGGACCACATCCCAGACGCTCTTGAAGTGCCCGGCGGCGACGCCGAAGAAGATCCCGGTGATGGCAAAGAACAGCGAGATCAGCAGGATGATGCTGTTCATCCACGGGGTGACCTCGGCGCCGGATTCGTTGCTGTAGGTGGCCAGCGGGCCCATGGCCAGACCGACGATCACGGCGATGGCCACCAGTGTGCCGATGATCGTCGCCTTGAGTCCGCGCCGCTCGGCGTCCGTGAGTTCGAACTCGCCCGGCTTGATGTCCTCAGGCACCACGAAATCGCCGCCCTCCAGCTTGGGTTCCACGAAGCGTCGCGTGACCCAGAAGCCGGTCAGCGCCAAAACGAAGGTGGAGGTGATGATGAAGTACAGGTGCATGGTCACCGGATTGAGCGCTTCTCCGGCGGCGTTGGTGAAGGGCACGCCCTGGGACTCGGCGAAGATCTGCGCGTTCAGGCCGATGATGGCGTCCACCGGACCGGGAATGACGTTGGCGCTGAAGCCCGCCGACACGCCGGCGAAGGCGGCGGCCATGCCGATCAGCGGATTGCGGCCCAGCCCGGCGTAGAGCAGACCGGCCAGCGGTATCAGCACCAGATAGCCGGCGTCGGTGGCGACCGAACTGAGAATGCCGATCAGCACCAGCAGGAGCGGCAGCAGGGCTTGCGGAATGTGTGCGCCGGCGCGCTTGATCAGGGCGCCGAACAGACCTGAGTGCTCGGCGATGCCCACCGCCAGCATCACCACCAGAATCACCCCCAGCACGCCGTTGCCGAAGGCCAGCCAGTTGGCGACCAGCGCGTTGGAGAAGATCCAGCGCATGTGCTCGGCCTGATGCATGCCCAGGATCTGGTGCTGCACCGGATCACCGCCGGCGCCGACGGTTTCGAAGGTGTAGCCGGACATCAGCACGGTGAGCAGATAGGCGGCCGGATAAAAGGCCATGAAGATAATCACCGGATCCGGTATGCGCTTGCCGGCGCGTTCGATGAAGCTGGCGAAGGACTGGCCTATGGGCATGGCAGGGCTCGGGTCGGGTGGTGGCGCTGGAGTATAGCGATCTGGGGGTTCACTGCTTGGCGAAGCAGTTGGACGAGTACAGCTGAGCGACCCAGGGGATAGGGCCCAGGGTCCAGACATCGAACGTCACACCTTGGCTCTGAGACCGGGGGGAGTGCGGTCAGAGCTGGCGCTGAATGGTGCCTGTAGCTGTGGCAGGTCGAAACACCGGCGCCAAAACGCGGCTGCGGTGCGGGTGAGCGATGCGACCAGAATCCCCGGCTGCGCGATTGAGCAGCGTGCGCACAGCCGCGTAAGTTGTGGCAGGCCCGGCAAAGGCGATCCAGCCCAGATTGGCCTGCGGGTTTGGAAGAATCTTCAGCAGCACCGCCGCGCCGATGCCGGCCAAGACCAGAGCCGCCACAGCCCGTTGCCAGCGGACCGATCGGGCAGCTACCAGGGCCAACAGCAGCGGGTTGAAGAGCAGCAGGTTCTCGTTCCAGCTTGCTACCCGTTCGCCGCCAATCAGCCACAGATAAGTCAGCAGCAGACCGATAAGGCCGAACGCTGCAAGCGTGGCAGCCTGGAACTGACGCGCGCCGGGCCAGCGCCGCCGGTTGGCGAGCAGCATGAGCAGGAACAGGGCGGCGCCGGTGACGGCCAGTTCCGCGCGGTAGCTGGGTGGCAATGTTGCCATGCGCAGCTCCGGCGAGCCGTCGAGCAGCGTTTCCGTCGAATGCACCAGGGGTACGACACGGCCGCTTTCGCCCTCGATGCGAATCTGATCCAGCGCCATGGCCAACGCCTCGGGATGAAAACTCTCTTCCCAGCGCGTGGGTGTGTAGTCGGCCAATCGACCGACGCTCAGGTCCAGGGCAAGCGCAACGATCGGCTCGGCGGCAAAGGCGCGCAGGGAGTGTTCGCGGAAAGTCCATCTGGCCGCGGTGCCGAGTTGGGTGCGCAGCTGGCCATCCGTGGCCTCGTCGAGCAGATCGCGAATCCGGGTCGTGCAGTTGCGGTGGAAGACACCGAACTCAAAGTGCTGGTGTTCAGGCCTCAGCTGCGTGGCAATACCTTCGGCCAACCGGGCCTGCTGCGCCGGGGTCAGGTTGAGGATCCGCAACTGCACATCACGGCGCTCCCGGAACGAGCCGTGCAGGGTCGGCGACAGCGCTCCGGTTTGACTCTGGTAGATCAGCTTCTGAGGAGTCAGGTACCAGGGCAGATGGAACTGGTGAGCGGGCGAATCGGTGGCCAGCTCGTACAGCTCAGAGCGCCCCTGATCGTCGAAAACGACCAGGGCCGAGTGCCCATAGTGGCTCATGATCGCGCTAGCCGGGCCGTAGGTGACCAGTCCAAAGCGGATTTCCGATTGCGTCACAACGCCGTCTGCGAGGTGCTCGCCAGCCACCACGTCCGCAGCGTAGGCCGCCAACCCCATCAGCAGTCCTATCAGCTTGGTCATCCCGAACTGCGCCGCTAGCGTGATGGTGGCTGCTGCAGTTCGAAACCATCGCCAAACAGCGCGTCCGACAGCAGTTCCGGATCGATCATCAGCGGAAAGCTGAGTATGGATTGCCCGTTCTGACGAGAAACCACGATTCTTGCATCGGAGGTGATCGGCACCAATGGCAGCGCGCCCGCCGGGAGTGGCAATACGCTGGCAGCCGTCAATGGAAAGTTGTTGCTGCTGACAATCGGAAAGCCCAGCAGGCTGACGCCGTCGACGTCGATGACCGAGAAGCTGTGGGTTTGCGTGCCTTGCAGGCCGCCCTGATTGAAGGCTTCAAGCAAGAATCCGTCAGCCAGCATGTCATTGTCGGCATCGAGGAAGGTTCCGGAGATGTCGTCGGTATCGCCCAATCCTCCGCGCACCGAAACCAGCGTTTGATTGCCGCCAAGAGCGGCCAGACTGCTTGAATAGCGAATGATGCCTGAGCTGTAGGCCAGTTGTGGGATCAGCAGCAGCGTCGCAAGCACCAATTGCGGCCAAACGCGTATTGTAGAGGCCATTATTTGCCCCCCTTCAGTGCATCCAGCAGCGCAGTCTTGTCGATCTCCGGGGTCAGTTCCACGGTGTCCAGAAAGACGGTGAAGAACTCGGCCTCGGGGCGGATGTTGGTGACTTGTGCCGGTCCATCGAGCGGGTACTGCGCCACCTCCTGCAGCACCTGGGTGTTGAATCGCTCAGTGATCTGGAAGATCACGCTGCCGCCGCCCAGGGAGGCATCCAGATCGAAGATGATCACATCCACGTCCGGGTCAAAGCGGGCCGAAATCATGCCGTCGCCGGGATCAACCTGGCCGTTGCCGTTGACGTCGACGGTGATGCCCGGCTGGCCGGAGAACAGCAGCGGCTCCAGTGCGGCCGATGCCGGACTGGTGGCGCATAGCGCGGCAAGTGAGAGTATGAGGCTTAGTCTGCGCATGTTGGTCTCCTGAGCTGCCAGTGAGCGTCGTGGAGCGGGAATGCGCGAGATGGTCAGTGACGACCGTTTGCAACCGCCGTTCGCGCGCCACAACATCGGGTGATGTAGGAGGGCGCGTAAAAGCGCAAAAAACCGGATCAGTTTTTTTGGGCAGGCGCGACCAACAGCCGTGCTTCGCGGACGATGCCGTCATCGGCCGCTTGGTCCTCAGGCCAGTCATTCAACAGCGATTGGGCCAGCTGCGCAGCGCGTTGCTGATCGCCAGCGGCGGCCGCCTGCATGGCCTCGCGTAGCCTTAGTTCGAAGCCGAGCACGCGGAATTGCCCGCTCTCAACAAGCTCATGCAGTGCCGCCAGGTAGGTTTGCGCTCGCCCTTGATCCTGCATACGGTCGGCGACGGTGAGGCCAGCCAACAGGCAGCGCGAGCGTCTGAAATCGCCGTTGGCCTCGCCGTCGGTGCCAATGATCTCCAAGCCCTCGTCGATCCACGCCAGGGCCTGGCTGTCGGCACGCTGCCGTGCATTCAAACAGCGCATCTGCGCCCATAGTTCCGGATCCCAGGAGCCTTCAGGGAATCGCTTGAGAAACGCGTCTGTGCGCTCGGCCAGCAGCGGCCAGTCGTGTAGAGCCAGCGCAACCAGCGCCAGATTGGACAGCGGATAAGCGGCGGCCCAGCTGTCCTGGCGGTCGTAGATGGCCAGCGCCTGTAGATAGCTGGCATCGGCCAGGGCCCATTGCCCCATCGAAACATAGGCGTTGCCTTTGCCGTTGAGCACCCGGGCCAGATCGGCGTGCTCATTGCCGAGGACCAGGCGATAGCGGCGCTCTGCTTCTTCGAAGGCAGCCAGGGCGCCCTCATAGTCTCTCTCTGCCAGCGCCAGATCACCCAGATTGTTGTAGTCCAGCGCGATGCTGGGGTGGGCCGGATCCAGCCTGCGCTGGTGTATGGCCAGCGATTGTTGATGCGCTGCTCTGGCGTCTTCATAGCGATTGACGCGGCGCAGGGCAACCCCTTTGTTGGACAGCGTTCTGGCATAGTCCAACTCGCGCTCCGGGCCATGCACGGCGAGCAGGTCCAGCGTCTGCTGGTAGGCCTCCAGTGCACCGGCGTAATCGCTGGTTTCCTCGCGGATCGCGCCGATGTTGTTCAGCGTCGATAGCGCCTGCGCCGATCCGGGGCCGAAGATCGACTGGCGCAGCTCGAGCGCCTCGGCGAGCATTTTTTCGGCGAGCGGATACTGGTCGACTTCGCTGTACAGCGTGCCGGTCAAGTGCAGGCTTTCTGCGCGCAGAGCCAGGTCGTCTGGTGCCTCGCGCTCGCGCAAAGCCAGCGCCTTCGCAGCCAGTTCCACCGCCGCCTGCGGATCGCCCCGGCGCCACTGCACGCCGGCAATGGTATGCAGCAGTCTGGCCCGTACCAGCGGCGCATCATCCAACTCGCCCTCGGCCAGCTGCGCCACGCCGCGGCGCAGCAGCTCGCCGGCATCGGCCGGCTGGCCCAGGTTCTCGCGCGGATCGGCGGCGATGAACAGATCGGACAAAAAATCCATCGCCTGCTCAGTCTCGCGCTGTGACTGCAGCGCTTTTTGCGCGGCGGCATTGGCGCGCTCGGCTTCCACACCGCGTAACCACAAGGCAACCAACAGGGCGCTGATGGCCAGCGTGCCGATGATGACTGGCAGGCGACGGCGGCGGATGAACAATCCGAGCTGATGGCGCAGCGTGGGCGGCGCAGCCAGGACCGGCTGCAGCCCCAGATAACGCCGCAGATCGGCGGCCAGCTCCGATGCTGCAGCGTAGCGCTCGGCTGGATCATCGGCGGTGGCCTTGGCGACTATCCAGCGCAGATCGCTGCGCAGTACCTGATGCATCTTGGCGCGTGACAGCGATAAGGCCTGGGCCAACTGCTGCTGATGATCGGCGTCCATGGATTCCCACGCGGTCTCCAATGTCGGCGCAGCTTGGTCGGCGCGGCGCTGCCGATACTCGGCAATGGGTTCGCCAACGCGCCGACTACAGGGCGGCTCGCCCAGCAGCAGCTCGTGCAGCATCACCCCCAGGCTATAGATGTCGCTGCGGCTGTCGACATCCGTCGCCGACAATCGCAGCCGTTCCGGGCTCATGTAGTTCGGCGTGCCCAGTATCGCCAGGCCGGTGAGGTCGGAACCGGCTGCTCCTGCGCTGCCCTCGATGGGATGCTCAGCCACGTCGGCCTGCAGCAGCTTGGCAATGCCGAAGTCGATGATCTTGATCTGTGGGTGCTCGGCTGGACCGGTGGCGAGCACGTTCGCCGGCTTCAGGTCACGGTGCAGTACGCCCTGCTGATGCGCGTACTGAACCCCAGCACAGACCGCAATCAGCAACTGCAGACGCTGCGCCACGCTGAGCCGGTGGGCGTCGCAGTATTGATTGATGGGCAGGCCGCCGGTGACCAACTCCATGACGAAATAGGGCTGCCCCGTGGCGGTATCCCCGGCCTCCAGCATCTGCGCGATGTTGGGATGGTTGAGCCTGGCCAACGTGCGTCGCTCCTGGCGCAGCCGCTGGCGCAGATGGGCACTGGGTTGGGTTGGACATAGCTTCAGCGCCACTTCCCGTTCCACCGCGCCGCGCTGCCGCGCGCGGTAGACCACGCCCATCCCGCCGCTGCCCAGCTCTTCGAGCAATTCGAAGGCTTCGATGCCGGCCAGCACCGGCTCGGACTCTTCCGGCAAGAGCGCTGTACCCCAGTCGGGAGTCTTTTCCGAGTCCACTGCGAGCAGACCGGCACACACCTCCAGCAGTTCGGTTGCCGCATAGCCGGCATCTTCGGCGGAGGCTTCCAGGAAGGCGGCGCGATGTCCGGCCGGTTGGCGTAGGCTGGAGTTGACGATGCGTTCGAGGTCTTTCCACCGGCTTGCGTCCATGGGGCTCCTTTGCGAGCATCGACGGGCCGGCGTAGTGTCGCAGCGGACCAGCCTCTACTCCAGGAGCCCGTCGATCAACGACACCACTGAACTGCTGCAGGCCTGGACTCGAGGGGAAGGCGCAGCCCGCGAACAGCTGTTCACTCATCTGTACCGCGACATCCACGCGCTGGCTGCACGACTGCGTCGTCAGCAGGGCGCTGGGGAGACGCTGCAAACCACCGCTTTGGTGCATGAGCTGTATTTGCGCATGGTCGATCAGCGCCGCGCGCAATGGGAGGATCGTGGTCAGTTCTTTGCCATTGCCGCACGTCTGTTGCGCCGCATACTGGTCGATCAGGCACGCGCGCGGCAGTCGCTCAAGCGCGGCGGTGATCTACAGCGTGTGGATGGCGAAGAACTGGAGGTCATCGTACTGCCGCCGGATGAGCAGGTCCTGGCGCTTGACGCCTGTCTGGACGAACTCGATCAGGCCGATCCCGCCGCTGCTCGGCTGGTCGAGCTACGCTATTTCGCCGGTATGAGCCTGGAGCAGGTCGCCGATCTGCTGCAAACCTCGCGAGCCAGCGTGGTCAGGGAGTGGCGCAGCGTCAAGGCCTGGTTGGCATTGCGCTTGGCGTGATTGCGATGAGCGTGGCGGTTCGATTCCGATCGACGGTCCTTACGATTACCCTGTGGACGTAGCGACAGCCCGGGTGAATGCTTGCCCATTCCGGTCCGGCCAAGCATGCTCAAGCGCTGTGCTGAGAGCGAATGGCGATGCCTTTAGTCGATGGTGGCGAATTCGGGCCCTACACCATCCTCGACCGACTCGGTCGTGGCGGGATGGCCAGCGTTTATTGCGCCACCGAGCGACGCCTGGACCGCGAGGTGGCGCTCAAGGTGCTGCCCGAGGAGTTGGTGGAGAGCCCTGGCTTCGCCGAACGCTTCGAACGCGAAGCCAAGGTCATTGCCCGGCTCGAGCATCCCTGCATCGTTCCCCTGTACGCCTACGGCATCGACGAGGGACGTCCCTGGATGGCCCTGCGCTTGGTCCGTGGCGGTCATCTGGGCGATCTGTTCGAGGCCGGCAAGCTGGATCGGGCTGCTGGACTGGCGTTATTTTCGCAGCTGGCCGCGGCGCTCGATCATGCCCACGCCAACGGCGTAATACACCGCGATCTGAAACCGCAGAACGTCCTGGTCGACAGCGTCGGCCACGCCTATCTGGCCGATTTCGGCATTGCCCGACTGCTTGAGGGCGCAACCACGTTGACCGCCACAGGCGCGGCCATAGGTACGCCGCAGTACATGGCGCCGGAGCAGGCCGAAGGCAAAGCGGTGGGGCCGGCTACCGACGTCTACGCGCTGGCGGTGATCTGCTATCGCTGGTTGACCGGCGAGGTGCCGTTCAGCGCCGACACGCCGCTGGCGGTGTTGCTCAAGCATCTGCAGGCTCCGGTGCCGCTGGCGCCGCTGGCCGACCACGGCGAAGCGGTCAAGCGGGTGCTGCTCAAGGCGTTGGCCAAGGCCGCCGACGAGCGCTACGCGAGTGCGGGCGAGTTTGTCGCTGCGCTCGAAGCGGCGCTGATGACAGGGCACTTGAGCGATGCTGCGGCAGCATCGAATGAGACGCTGACAGCAGATCGCCCCAGCGCCGCGGCCGGAGCGGGTGCGGCGGATGCGGCGGTCAGTCTGGCTGAATCAGCAGGCGCCAACACGTCGATCCAGGTTGATGATTCGGCGACGCCGGCAACTGTGGCCGCAGCGACGGCCGAAGTGCGCGCCGTATCCGAACCCGCAGCCGCAACAACCGAGTTGCTGCCCAAAGCGGTGGTCGAGCCCAAATCGGTGGCTCACACGCGAACAATCTGGGACTGGATCTGCCTGTCGGTGGCCGCCCTGGTCGCCGCGGCACACGTCACCTTCGCTGTGTACGCCGCGTTCTTTGCCGACTTCCGGCCAGAGGATTTCCTCATCGCGTCGGGCTTCGCGCTATTCGGACTGGGAATGCTGCGCGTGATCTGGGACTACCTCGAACTCAAACCCTGGCAGTCTACGCAGACGCTGCGAATCTGGCTTTACACCTCACTGTACTTCGTGCCCTTCATTGCCATCGTGACCCTCAATCGCAGCGCCTTCCTGTGGTCGGACATGGTTCTGGGCGCGTTCATCCTGCTCGCACAGGGAATAGCGATCCGCTGTTTGAGCCGGGCTGCCAGGCGGCAGCAGCGACCCGAGGAACTGCCATCCCTGAGCAGCGGACGGCGAATGGAATGGTTGCTGCTGATCCTGGGCTCGATTCTCACGGCGGTGGTGCTCTGCGCCTATCCCGAGAGCCGCAAGACCGACCCGCCGCTGATCTGCCTGTGGTCGTTGAGCATGCTCTGGTGGATCGAGCGCAGCCTGCACCAGCCGCGCAGCGGCAGCTATCGCTGGGCCCTGATCAGCCTGATTGTCCCGCTGTCGATGATCGCCGTGTGGCTGCAGAAGAATCAGCCCAACATCGCCGCCGTTGCCGCGCTATCGGTCACGGTCACCGTGCTGTGGTTGCTGCTGGCACGCTTCGATACCCGTAGGCCGTTGGCCAACAGCTAGTGTGGTGTCCCCAGTAACTTGATCTCACAGCGCTAGTGAGCCGTCCCTGATACGTCGTTGCTCGTCGCAGCCATAGGCAAAGCTATGGCTTGCTCCTCGCGCCTAGTCTCAGACCAAAATCCATCTGAACGTGTCCAACTTACTTTGGGGACACCACACTAGTTGCGCCGCGACACCGATCAATCAAGAGTTGGGTCACGACGCGATCGCCACCTTGGCGCCACGCCAGCAGCCGCGACCGGCGTCCTTGGCATCGTAAAGTGCCGTATCGGCGCGGCGCAGCAGCGATTCGGGGTCGGTTTCGCCAGGTAGACGCACGGCCAGGCCCACCGATGCCGAAATCACCCGACCGGTCCCGGCGATCTCCATCGGCTCGGCGATGGCCTGGATCAGCTTGGTTGCAACACGATCGGCTTCTTCCGCGCTGCGCAGATTCTCCAGTATGACCACGAACTCGTCGCCGGCCAGTCGTGCCGGTGTGTCGGTCGCGCGCAGTTGCTGCTGCAGTATTCGGGCAAGATGGCGCAGCACCGCATCGCCGGCGGCATGGCCCAGCTCATCGTTGATCGCCTTGAAGTGATCCAGATCGATGTACATCAACGCCATCGTGTGCCCTTCGCGCTCGGATCGCTGCAACGCCCGTTCCAGCAGCTGTTCGAAATGGCGGCGGTTGGGGAGCCCGGTGAGAGCGTCGAAATCGGCCGCCAGACGCAGGTCGCGTTCGACCCGCTTGAGCCGGGTGATGTCGTGGATCAACCCGTAGATGCCCAGAGTCTGGCCGTTCTGGTCCAGGTCGGGCACGTAGGTTGCACGATAAGTACGTCCCTGTAGTTCCAGCTCGAAGCTGACCCGTTCGCCGGCAAAAGCAGATTCCAGATGAGGCTCGATCAGCCGGTAGACGTCTGCTCCGTAGACCTCATCCAGCCGGCGGTCGGTAATCTCCTCCAAGGGCATCCGCAGCCAATCCTGATAGACCTTGTTGTTGAAGCGAAAGCGCTGCTCGGAATCGATATAGGAGATCAATGCCGGGACATTGTCGGTGATCATCCTGAAGCGGTGCTCGCTGGCTTCCAACTCGCGCTGTGCGCGGCGGCTCTCGGTGATGTCGGTAATCGCGCCGCGGTAGCCCTGGAACTCGCCGTGACGGTCGAACATGGGCTTACCCTTGTTGATCACCCAATGGCGCTTGCCGGCACGGTCCTGCAGTAACAGCAACTGCTGATCAAAAGCCTCACGTTTACTCAAGGGTTCGGTATAGGCATCCAGATCTGTCACTTCAGGAAAGCGTTCGCGATAGGCTTGTTCGGGCGTCTTCCCAAGCATCTGCTCCACGCTGGAGCCCATCAGCTTGGCGAAATAGGACGACACCAGGACCAGCCGCAAGTCGGCATCGGTTTCCCAGAATCCGTCGGCGGAGATCTCGGCAAAATCGGACGCTCGCGCGGCGTATTGTTCGGCCTCGCTGCGCGCCGCTTCGATCTCTACCTGCGCGGTGGCCAGATCGTGCACGCGCTGCTGTAGCTCCGCGGTACGTCGTGCCACCTCCTGTTCCAATTCCTCGCTGTGCCGGCGCAACGCAACTGCCTGCTCGGCCTGACGCACCAAGCCTTGCTGCAAACGCGAACGGGCCTGCTCAAACGCCTCCACCAGTTGGTCGATCTCATCACCGGATTGGACCGCACTGCGGTCGCGCAGACGCATGCTGCGGCTGAGATCCTGCTCGTCCAGACGCTGAGCATAAGCGGCCAAATCCCGCAGTGGTTCGGCCACCCGCACACGGAAGCGACGATTGATGGCCCATGCCGCGCCAAGCATCGCGATCAGCACGATGGCCACCATCAAAGGCAGCTGGCGCAGTACCCGGTTAATGCCGTGACCGCTGCCTATGGTGACTTCCAAATCGCCCAGCGGCGCTTGCGGCTGCAGCGGGTGCAGCAGGGGCATGGACTTGTGCAGCCAGTTGGATTCGCCGCCGCTACCGCTCTGCCAACTCTCGCCCTCGCGTGAGGTCAGTCGAACTTCGGTTACGCCGGAGCGCTGCGCAATGCCGTCCAGCAGGTCGTCGATGCGCTGCGGATCCACTTCCCAAAGCGCCGTGGTCAATGCCGGTAGTTGGGTGCTCTGGATCTCCTCCATGTGGCGCTGAGCGAGAGCGCGCTCGTCGAAGTAGACCCGCACGCTGAGCAGCATGCTGGCGGCAAGCGCCGCGGTCGCCCCGATCAGCAGCACCTGACGGCTGAGACTGGCGCCGATGGAAGCGTCTGCGCTCTTCATCGGGCCGGATTGAACCACCATTGCTCGGGCAAGTCGGCTGGCATCTCCGTCGCCAGCGCGTCGTGCTCGATGGTCAATACGCGCCGACTGGGCAGGGCCAGCTTGCTCAGGCCAGTCTCAAACTCGGCGGCGAAGGCCGCGTTTAGACTGCCGTCGTTAATGGCCAGACGCAGGCCCTGCTCGATGTCGGTAGCCAGTTGGTGGTTGTCGCGATTGACGAAGAAGTACAGGCCGGCCGGGTAGTGCAGCAGCAGTCGCGGTTCGATCTCCAGTCCCAGATCCTGGTGTGCAAGCAATTCGCCTTCGACCTCCGAGAGCGCCCGCGGAAACGCGTCGAAACGGCCGCGAGAGAGCATCTGAAACAGGGACTCGTAGCTGGTTGCAGTCACTACCGGGATGCCGGCGGCTTTCAATACCGCCAGGTCAGGCCAGTCGTGGCCCATGCCAGCGCGGAACAGGGATAGGTCGGCGAGGCTCTTCACCTCGGCGAATCGTGCCGCATCGCCGCCCCGCACCAGTAGCACGCGCCAGCCTATCAAGCCGCGATCGATGGGAATGGGTATGCAGCGCAGCCGCCGGGTGCGCTCTGCCGTGGCCACCGACCAGGCCACGTCGATCAAACCGCCCTCCAACGCGCGCAGGCTGCGTTCCTGCTGCATAGAGACTCCACTTGGAGTCAGGTCGAAGCGCTGCAGGGATCGCTCCAGGGCGAGTTCCAGCACCTGTACGGGATAGCGCGGCCGCCGGTCGCTGGATGACTCCTTGGCTGGATAGACAATGGTCATTGCCGCCGACTGTGCGCCAATGACAGCCATCATCAGGCCCGCAGCAGCGCCCAGCAGGCGCCGGCCAAAGCCGACTCGCCAAACGGTCATTCAATGAACCCCGACTTAGCATTCCCCCAGCCAAATCGGATAGCACGTCAAGCGTCAATGAAGTGTCATTGCGCGCTCCGCCTGCATCGTCCTAACGGCTAGCCCGCATTATTCATGAACCTTCTACTGCGGCTTCCGCAGACGCGCTGTGGCGCGGCTTGCTCCCTCCGATCGACTCGACGTACTGCCAAGTACGCCTTCATCGATCTCCAGTCCGCGATCCGCACCACAGCACGCCTGCGAAACCCTCGTTACGAACGTTCATGAATAATGCGGGCTAGGACGATGCAGGCGGACCGCTATCGTGCACGCTCTTGGCCTTGTCCAAACCCTTGGTCAATGGTGCCAACAGCTGGCCGGTGTAGTGCTGCGGGTAGTCCGGATTGATCAGGCCGATATCGCCGACGGCGCGGCCGGCGCGCTCCTGCTGTTCGGGGTGGTAGTAGGTGCCGAACAAACGGTCGTAGACGATCAGGTTGTTGCCGTAGTTGTTGTCGGACTCCTCGATTTTCTTGGAGTGGTGCCAGCGGTGCAGTTCGACCACGTTGAAGAACCAGTACAAGGGGCCGAGTTTGAGGTCGATGTTGCAGTGCTGGGAAAAGCCGCAGACTGCGGTGACGCCGAAGTACAACGCAACCACGGTGCCGTCGACGCCGAGCAGGATCGGGAAGAACAGCTCGGTGAAGGTGAACCAGGCCTTGTCCACTGGATGCTGGCGGGTGGCATTCCACCACCACAGCCGCTTGGCCGAATGGTGCACGGCGTGGAAGCGCCACAGGAAGGGAATCTCATGCGCCAGTCGATGGCCCCAGTAGCGACCGGCATCGCCTGCCAGCAATAGCAGGACGACCTGCGCGGCCAATGGCCAGTCGCTGGGCCATAGTGAGCCGCCGGCCTGCGCCGACAGCCACCCCGCCGCCCCGGCGAGCAGGGCGACATACAGCGGCTTGAGGAAAATCGGCAGCAGTCCGTAGGCCACCGCCCCGCTGATCAGATCGTTGCGCAGATCACCCTGAGGTCGTTGCCAATCCCGCCGGTAGGGCATCAGCCATTCGGCGGCGATGAACAGCAGGCCGAGGACGACGATCACCAAGTAGGTGGCCACCGTGAGCGACACGCCGCTCTCGAGCAACCCATAGATCGCACTGGGCGTGCCTACCAGGAGTACTGGGAAAAAGCTCCACTGAAATAACCGGTAGATGCCGGTGGCAGGTCGGACTGCAGTATTCATGGCCGCGATGCTGACGGTGGTGCGTGCTGAGCATACTGCGCTTTGAGTTGAGACGACCACGAGGCCGCGCATTGCTCAGCGTCTCGTCGCCTACGGCGCGGACTGGCTCAGCGCGACTGCGCCTTTGATCTCCATGGTCGGCTCGCCTGAGTAGCTCAGCGTACACTGCAGTTGCTCGCCCGCTGCCGGCTGCCGTCCCAACCAGCGCAGCCAGCGCGCTTCGCTGGCAACCAGCTGCACCTCGCCATGCGGGGCCACGGCCAAATCGGTGTCACTGTCGCACCACTGCCATTGGTCGATCCGCAGGTCGATACGAATGGTCCAGCGCGGATGATTGCTGCGCTTGGAGATGTCGCCGCGAAGGCAGCGAAGGACCCGCCCGATGAGCCGTGCCGGCCGATGCTCTTCCGGCTTCATAGGCCCGCCCTCAAGCGGCAGCTGGTCGCAGCCAGCGCTGCGGTTGCGGCCGATTGCGTCGGCCATCCTGGGTTGCTCGTAGAGTCTGCAATTGCGGGCGTCATCTATCCGTCGGCTGCGTATCGACTTACCTCGATGGTGCTGCGAGATCAAGACGGCCGCAAGCTTCGTTCCGGATGTGGGACCAGGGGCGCTCGTGTGCCGGGGCATGGACTTGTCATCTGAGAAGTGATGACCGGGAGCATTGACAGAGAAGCCAGGACTGGCCGCGCTCTCCCCAATCCGCGTGACGTCGCGCTGTACAGCGTCAGACAGCGCCGGCAGTTCAACCCAGCCTGGCCACGATGGCGCCAACGGCAGCCAGCACCGCATCCTCTTCGGCGCGCATGTTCGGATAATAGGCGTCGGCCTCGTAGTAGGCGGCCACCACCAGCGGCGCGGCATTCTCTCGCCAGACCACGGCCACGTCATTGTGGCGATTGACCATCGATGAATGGACGCCGGTGCCGGTTTTGTTGCCCGCAACCCAGCCCTCCGGGAATCCCTTGCGCAAGCGGCGCTGGCCGGTGCGCGTTTCGATCATCCATTGTTTCAAGGTGGCCTTGGCAACCGGACTCAAGCTGTCGGAGGTGAACAAGCGCCGCACCGTCGCGGCCATCGCCGCCGGGGTGGTGGTGTCACGTTCGTCGCCCGGCAGGACCAGATTCATCTCCGGCTCGGTGCGGTCGATACGGGTGGTGTCATCGCCCAGTGCGCGCAGCTTTTCGGTCAACGCCGCGGGGCCGCCCAGGTGCTTGAGCAGCAGATTGGCGGCGAGATTGTCGCTGGTCATCTGCGCCGCTCTGGCCAGTTCGGCGACGCTCATCACGCCGCCGAGGTGGCGAGTGGTCACCGGCATGTAGGGGACCTTGTCGGCGGCCGCCAGCGCCAACGGCTCATCCAGGGCTAGTCGTCCGAGCTGCGCCTCATGCAGTACCACCGCGGCCAGCAGCAGTTTGAAGGTGGAACACAGACCGAAGCGCTCGTCGGCGCGATTGCCGTAGTGGCGATCACCGTCAACGATGGCCACGCCCAGGCGGCCGCCGCCGCGCTGCTCCAGCGAACGCAGTGCGGACTCGATGTCCTGGTCCTTGGCGCTGCCCGCTCTGGCGCCCGGCAGCGTAGCGGCGGCGAAGGCGGTGGCTCCGATCTGCAGCAGCGTGCGTCGGCTGAAGCCGTCAGTCTGGTTCATGAAGGGGTCCCCATTGGCAAGTGAATGATCAGGTTCGGCGACGCATGCTGCTCGTCGAATGTGGCACGGAAGTGGCGATGGGGCCGCTCGATGGGTCGAATACGGGCGGTTTCGAGGCGAAAAGCGGGCGATTCTCAGCACTTGCCAAAACTTGCGATTTCGCGGCCATGGCCCGTCACAGTGGTGAGGAGCACCTCACCAAGGGCATGATGGAAAGCCGACCTGCAGCGGGAAGCCGCATGCGCACTCGTTCGATCGTCCTTAGTGCCATCTCGATTATGGTCCTGCTCGCAGCCGGCAGCGCTGCTGCCGAAGTGGTCAAGACCGGGATCAGTCCGACGGCCTTCGACCAGCCGATACAGTCATTCATGCAGGCCCGAGCGATCCCCGCAGCGTCGGTGGCGGTGATTGCCAACAACCGGCTGGTGGTTGCGGCGGGCTACCGAAATGCCGCTCTGCAGGGCGTGGCGGTGCAGCCCACCAGTCGCTTTCGCATTGCCAGTCTGAGCAAGCCGATCACCGCCCTGGCCATTCTGCAACTGGTCGAATCGGGCGCCTTTAGCCTGGACACCGCGGTCAGTGAAATACTCGAACAGCCCTTTCCGGTCAGCGGGCGCGCAATCACCGTGCGCGACTTGTTGCAACACGCCGGCGGCTGGAACCGCGAACTCACCGTCGACCCGGCCTTCCGCGTTCGCCAGATCGCCGCGGCGCTGCAGGTGGCCAGCCCGGCGACCGCGACCGAGCTGGTCAGCCATGCCGAATCGCTGCCGCTGTCCCATCCCAGCGGCAGCCAGTATCAGTATTCCAACTACGGCTACATCGTCCTTGGTCGCATCGTCGAGAAGGTCAGCGGCATGGCCTACGCCGACTACGTGCGTCGCCACGTGTTCGAGCCGGCCGGGGTTCAGGGCGCCTATATCGGCAGCAGTTTGCGCAGCTTGAGCGCGCTTGGCGAGATGCCCTATCTGCCGCGATCCGGCACGCCGGCGCGAGGGGCTAGCGTGTTCGATCAGCAGCCCGGTCAAGTGCCGGTGACCTACGGCACCTTCGCCGTGGAGAGCTTCGATTCGGCCGGCGGCTGGGTGCTCAGCGCGGTTGATCTGGCCCGCTTCCTGCTGCGTTTCGATGGCGATCCCACCACCGCAGATCTGATCGGCCCGGAAATGGGCGGTCAGGCCAGGGCCAGACCGGCGTTTCTGGCGCCAGGGATAAATGCCTACTACGGCCTGGGCTGGTTCTTCGACGGCAATCAGGTGCGCACCCATTCCGGCGGTCTGGTCGGTACCGCCACGATCATGAGCTACGACCCACGCTCCCGCCGCGGCTACGTGATCCTGACCAACACCGGCCTGCTCAGCGGTGCGGAGTACGGCGAGATGGGCGCCGCGGTGCAGGCGGGAATCAGCGCCAGCGGCGGACTCAGCGACGATCTGTTCGGGCAGTTCGAGCAGTCGGCCGTGAGCGCCTGCCAGGCATCCAGCGCCTGGTACGACGCCAGCAAGGTCGGCCAGGGCTATTCGCTGCGGTCATACGGTGAGGACGCCAATCAGATCATGTCCTTCTGGTTCAGCCACGCGCCGGCCGCCCCCATCGTGCTGGAGAACAACGAAGGCCATTTTTGGCTGATCGGCGTGGGCGACTACGCCAGCAGCACCGCCAACATGCGGCTGTACTACTCCTCCGGCGGCGCCTTCGACAGCGAGCAGCTGGTGACCACCTCGCAGACCCCGGTGGGCAGCCTGGAAATCCTCTTTGACAGCCCGACCAGCGCGGTGGCCCGTTACTTTTTCCAGCAGCCCAAACGCTACGGGACGCAGGAGCTGACGCTGCTGGTCAGACCAACCTGCGGCTAGTGTGGTGTCCCCAAATTAGGTTGAACTTAGTTCAGATGGATTTTGGTCTGAGACTAGGCGCGAGGAGCAAGGCATAGCTGCCTATGGCTGCGACGAGCAACGACGTATCAGGGCAAGAGACGCTGAAATAAGGCAAGGTAATTTGGGGACACCACACTAGCTACTCAAAGCCGTCGGCGTGCAGTTGATCGACGCTGCGCGGCCCGTAGTGGGGTAGCGCCCGACCGAGTTCGTAGGCGCCGGCGTCGGGGTTGCTGCCGGCAAAACCGTCGTTAATGCCAGGCAGGACGATCCCGGAGTCCACTGCGGCACTGCCGCTGGCCAGGCGTAGGTCCTGGGCAGCATGCTGGACCAGCGGGTCCCCAGGGTAGATGGGCGCCGCAGCAAAGGCCGCCATACTCACTTCCACTGCGTTGACCTCGCTGGTCAGGCTGCGCAGCTCAGCGAGCGAATTGAAACTGGTCGGGCCTAGTCGGCCCTGGAAGCTGCCGGTGGTCGAACCGTAAGCGTTGTAGTCCAGACTGGCGCCTGCCAGGACCAGGTCGGCAAAGGCGATCACCCGCCCGCTGCCGTTGCCGAAGCCGTTGATGGTGCCGCCGGGGCCGCCGATGAGCAGATTGTTGCGCGCATAGGTGCGTTGCACCGGCACCCCGGGATACAGACCCAGCGCGTCGCCAGCCTTGACCACCGTGTTGTGCAGCAGCACGTCGCCAACGCTGCTGCGATAGAGCTTGAAGGCGACGTGGGCGACGTTGTAAGCGGCGTTGCGCACGAAATAGGTCGGTCCGCCGAGCCCGGGTTGGGATGAGAACGGTATGAATGCGTTGGTCACCAGATTGCGCAGAATGCGGCAGTTGTGGAAGCAGAAATCGGCTTCAATGGCATCGTCGGCGGCCTCGCTGAGCTCGTTGGCGACGATGTCGATGCTGTACTGATCGACCGCGCCGCCGTCTTCCATCAGCGAGATGTTGTCGCGAAAGCCACGCACCCGATTGTGGGCGATGACGTGGCCCGGCCCGGTGACCACAATGCCCTCGCCGCGGTTGGCCCCGCTGGCGCCCATCGCCGCTTCGACCCAGGCGGTGGTGCCGATCACCTCGTTGTCGACGATGTAGGCGTACTCGGCGCGCAGAAAACTGACGATGCCGTCGCCGTTGAACTGAGTGCTGCTGGCGTTGATCAAGCAGCGGCGAATGGTGATCCGGTCCGAGCCGTTGAAGCGGATGCGGCCGTTGACGGTGAGGTCCTCGATGATCACGTCCTGACGGAAGAACATCCCCAATTCACCGTTGACCTGCACCCCGGGCTGGCCACGGATGACGATGGGCGCGCCCGGCAGGCCATCGCGATCCAGGGTGAAGCCCGGAAAGCTGCCGGGCTGCAGCGCCAGGATCTCCCCCGGCTGCACCGCGGCGAGCATCGCGGCCAGGTTCTGCGGGGTGACCGTTCGCACCAACGCGCCTGGTGAAACGGTTGGCAACGCCCGCGTGCTCGCTTCGACCACCTGCAGTGCGGCGCCGCCATCGGGATCACTCAGACTGAGCTCGATCTGGTAGGTGACGCCGGGCTGCAGATCAAACAGGCTGCCGGCGTGGCGATTGCCCCAGCTGAAGGCGCCGTTGCTGCCGGCCGGAATCCGCAGCAGCGGCAGTGCAGTGCGCCAGTCGGGGGCGCCCAAAGGCCGATAGCGCACCTGTACTTGCCCGTTGAGGTTGTCGTCACCGCTGATCGCCCACTCGATGGCGATGCCGATCTGGGTCGGGTAGGGCGTGGTGATGGCACCCGGGGTGGTCGCCATCTGTGCCATGGCGGGCGCCGAAAGCAGCGCGCATAGGAGACCGATGCAGGCAAGCCAAACGGCAATAGACGTGGCCTTCGAAAGCATGCTTCCCCAGTTGGTTACGATTCTTGTAGCAAGCTAGCATGTGCCGCATCGTGCCGATTGTGATCCGGCGCCGATTGCGCCTCGCCTCAACAGCCCGGCTGCCTTGTCCGTTTCGAGCTTTTCCGCTCAGGTGCAGTGCGAAATGCGCTATCCAGTCGCGCGCATCGGGCGGTCTGCCCGAAGTCATCGTTGCCGATACTCATTACCGGCTGCCGGCGGCGCTTGTTTACGCGCAGTTGTCGGCTTTGGCACGGCAGTTGCAGTTTCAGCGCATTCACAGCCGATGGAGAAGTCCATGTGCGCCTTGAGTCTGAGCGAACTGAGCGTTGAAGAGCTGCAGCGATTGGGGCTGCATGCGCCCTGCGGCGCAGCGGGTGAAGATCCTTTGGATCGCGAAGCTGTCGCGACGGCGGCCGACGGCGTTTCCGCCGCCACAGGGAATTCACCGTGAGCGCCGCCGCGGCACGAGCGTGCAGGCGATCGATCGCGGTCTTGCTCGGGATCGCCATGCTGACTGGGACCACGCTGGCGCAGTCCGGCCAGGCTGACTACCGCGATACTCCGTCCCCGCTAGCGGCCCGCGCGCAGATCCAGGCGCAGCTGCAGGAGGTCGTGGACCAGGAACTGAGCATCGATGCGCCATTCGAACTGGTTGAGGTCGACCGCATACGCCTGCACTCTGGCCATGTGGAAATCGTAGCCTGGGGCCTGATCGACGCTGACGATGAGCCGCTCATGCTGCATCTTGAGGTTGATCTGAGTCGGGAATCATTGCGCCCGAGGCGTTGGCTTGTGCGTCAGATCAATGGTTCAGGCGTATTGGTTCGACTCTGGAGCAGCGAATACGGGGCGCTGATTCTGGCAGCCAACTAGCCTGGATTATTCATGAAGCTTCTACTGCGGCTTCCGCAGGCGCACCGTGGCGCGGCTTGCTCCCTCCAATCGAATCGACGTACTGTCGAGTACGCCTTCATCGACCCCGGTCCGCGATCCGCACCGCAGCGCGCCTGCGAAACCCTCGCTACGAACGTTCATGAATAATCCAGGCTAGTGTGGTGTCCCCAAACTACCTTGACTTCACAGCGCTAGTGAGCCGATACCCCGATTCGACGTTGCTCGTCGCAGCCATAGGCAAAGCTATGGCTTGCTCCTCGCGCCTAGTCTCAGACCAAAATCCATCTGAACTAAATTCAACTTGATTGGGGACACCACACTAGCTCGCTCAACGAGTCTGCGCCGCATGGCCGGGGCGGTAACGACGCCTGAGCCCAGCCTGGTCGGATTGATTCGGGGCGCGGGCGAAAGGGCGATGCGGCAGCAAAGGTTGGTTCTATTAATTCAATAGTTCGTGTATCATTGATCTATGAACGAAGAAGCAACCCTTGCCGCGCTCGGCGCGCTGGCCCACAAACAGCGCCTGCGCGTGTTCCGCGCGCTGGTGGTAGCAGGCCCCGACGGGCTGAATCCCAGCGTGATTGCCGAGCAGCTGGATGTGGCCCGTAATGCGCTGTCTTTCCATCTCAAAGAACTGGCCAACGCCGGCTTGGTCAGTGTGCAACAGCAGGGTCGCAACCTGATCTATCGCGGCAACTACGCGCAGATGAATGCGCTGGTCGGCTATTTGACCGAGCACTGCTGTCGCGGCAGCGCCTGCATGAGTACCAACAAGGACCAACTCGATGACTGAATCCATCGCCGACCTGCCGCAGCTGAACGCGGAACTGCTCCATCAGCCCGATCATGATCAACTGCTGAGCCCGCCGCGAGCTACCCATCCCCCGCGCATCCTGCTGCTCTACGGCTCGCTGCGGCAGCGCTCATTCAGCCGACTGGCGGCCGAGGAAGCGGCGCGGGTCCTGCGACTGCTCGGCGCGGAAACGCGCATGTTCAACCCTTCCGGCCTGCCGTTGGTCGACGACCACGGTCCCGATCACCCCAAGGTGCAGGAGCTCTATGAGCTGGTGCAGTGGTCCGAGGGCATGGTCTGGAGCTCGCCCGAACGCCACGGCGCGATGACCGGATTGATGAAGACCCAGATCGACTGGATCCCGCTGGCGGTCGGCGCAGTGCGACCCACCCAGGGCAAGACCCTGGCGGTGATGCAGGTCTGCGGCGGTTCGCAGTCCTTCAACGCGGTCAACCAGATGCGCGTGCTCGGCCGCTGGATGCGGATGATCACCATCCCCAACCAGTCCTCGGTGGCCAAGGCCTTCAACGAGTTCGACGAGGCCGGGCGGATGAAGCCATCGCCCTATTTCGATCGCATCGTCGACGTGATGGAGGAACTGGTGAAATTCACCCTGTTGACCCGGGACACGGCTGACTATCTGGTCGATCGCTACAGCGAGCGCAAGGAAAGCGCCGAGGAGTTGATGCGGCGGGTGAATCAGGCGGCGATATGATTTGTTCAGGGCCCAGGGAAGGAACAGAGGCGTAGGATGTGGTGAGCGTAGCGAACCGCATCAGCGATCGCTCGAGGTACGCCAATGATGCGGTTCGCTACGCTAACCACATCCTACTCAGGGTTCTGACGCCGAGGATACGCACGGGTGTTGAGATCGCTGCTGGCGAAACTGGGTCTGGGCGCGGAGCCGTCGTCGCCGCGCATGGTGACGCTGCGTAACGAGCGCAGCGCGAGCGACGTGAGGCGGCTGTATGCCGCGCTGTCGCCGACCGGCGATCTGCTGATCGAAGGCTACGACTACGGTGACGGCGTGGAGGCGTTGCTCGGCGAGCGCGAGTACGAGTGGCGCTGGACCGTGGCCGTTGCGGACCTGCCCAAACTGCAGCAGGTGTTGGGCGTAGAGGGAGACCTGCTCTCAGCGCTGCAGCGCCGCTTCAGCGGTCCGGACGCGGCCGACCTGGCCGGTTTTCTGGAGCGCAACCAGATCGCCTACTCGGCCTGGAGCCGCAGCGGCGATTGACCGGGACGGTCCGATATCCGGGAGTGGGTCCTGGAGACTCGCGCGCATTCGCGCGCCTGTTGCGGTGCAAGGCACAGCGGGTCGTCGTCAGCGCCATTTTTTCGCTGTAGCCTGAGCTGGCCACAGTTGCCACTGAGGGTGGCGCGGGCAGATGGCGCGCGTCCAACGCTGAGGCAAGAACGGCCCGGCGATGATCAGCGATAGGAGAGGGTCATGACCGAGATCTACATCAGCACCGACGTCGAGACCGATGGCCCCATTCCCGGGCCGCACTCCATGCTCAGCTTCGGCTCGGCGGCCTACAGCGCGGACAAGCGCCTGCTGGCCACCTTCAGCGCCAATCTGGAAACCCTGCCCGGCGCCCAGCCGCATCCCGAAACCGCCAAATGGTGGGCCACCCAGCCGGAGGCGTGGGCGGCTTGTCGGGCTGACTTGCAGCCGCCGGAAACGGCAATGCGCCGCTATGTGGAATGGATCGCCGGACTGGCGGGGACGCCGGTGTTCGTCGCCTATCCGGCCGGCTTCGATTTCAGCTTCATGTACTGGTATCTGATTCGATTCGTCGGCACCAGCCCCTTTGGCCATTCGGCGTTGGACATGAAGAGCTTTGCGATGGCGCTGATGCGCTCGGAGTATCGGCGAAGCGGCAAGCAGCACATGCCGCGGCGCTGGTTCGATCCACTGCTGCATAGTCATGTGGCGTTGGACGATGCTATCGCCCAGGGTGCGTTGTTCTGCAACATGCTGCACTACGGTCGGATGCCCGATTACCGGGACGGGCCGGAGTAGCGACGCCTGCCGGCGGCGGCAATCTGTGCAAGGTCGACGCCAGCCACTCGCAGTCGGCGCCACTCAGCGCTTCGATGCCCGGACCCATCAATGCGACCAGGACCGCCAACGTACCGGCTTGACGGCTCGGCTATGCTTGCAGGCCATCAAGGACGAGTAGACCCGCTTGACCCCGCTTCAACTTCACCCGCACAACCCCTGGCGCCTGTCCGTCGCCCCGATGATGGATTGGACCGACCGCCACTGCCGCTATCTGCATCGGCTGATTTCCCCCAATTCCCGGCTATACACCGAGATGGTGGTCGATCAGGCGGTGATCCACGGCAAGCGCGAGCGCCTGCTCGGCTTCGATCCGGCCGAGGCACCGGTGGCGCTGCAGCTGGGCGGCTGCGATCCGGCCTTGCTGTCGCAGGCCGCGGCGATCGGGCTGGAGTGCGGCTATGACGAGATCAACCTCAACTGCGGCTGTCCCTCCGATCGGGTGCAGTCCGGGCGCTTCGGCGCCTGCCTGATGCTGGAACCGGCGCAGGTAGCGGCGGCCACGGAGGCGATGCGCGAGGCCGTGGGCGGGCGGATCCCGGTAACGGTGAAATGCCGGCTCGGGGTAGACGACCAAGACTCAGAGGAGTTCTTCCGGCGCTTCGTCGAAACCGTCGCCGCTGCCGGTACCGAGGTGTTCATCGTCCACGCCCGCAAGGCGCTGCTCAAGGGGCTGAGCCCCAAGGAAAACCGTGAAGTGCCGCCGCTGAATTATGAGCGGGTCTACGCGCTAAAGCGCGACATGCCGCAGCTGACCGTGGCCCTCAACGGCGGTCTGGATGCAAGCGAACAGACCCTGGTCGCGCTGGACCAGGTCGACGGCGTGATGCTCGGTCGCCACGCCTATCACCACCCCTGGAGTCTGGCCGGGCTGGACCAGCAGATCTTCGCTGGCGCGGCGTTGGATGCACCGGTTTCTGACCGCCGCAGGGAAATCGTCGCCGCCTACGCCAGCTACATGGAACAGCGGCTGGCAGCGGGCGACTCCATCCGCGTGCTGTTGCGGCCGCTGATCGGCTTGTTCCAGGGCGAGTACGGGGCGCGCGGCTGGCGCCGGGCGCTGTCGGCGGCGGATCTGTCGGCGCTGCAGGACGATCCGCAGCGCATGTTGGGGATGCTGCCTGGTGCGTCGGAGCAGGGTTGGCGGATGGTCGCTGGGGGCTGAGTTCATGCCATCTGCTAAGACCTTGGAAAGAGGCGCGTACGCTGCGCTTGCGCGCCCTACGCAGAGGTGACCCCGTCGCTTGTGCAAAGCGCAGCATGCACGACTTGGATGATTACTCCGCGGGCTCGAATACAAAGTCAGGAATTACCGTTTCCCAATGCTCGCAGCGGGCCAGATGCTGGAACTCGAGTTCCGAATCGCTGCGGTAGCGGCGGATGACGGCGGCAACTTTCGCCGCGCAGCAGCGCATCCCGGCGGGCGGCGCAAAGGCCTTGGCCATCTGCCCGACCACCTCGCCCGCCTGGGCGCGCAGCAGCAAGCGATCGCCTGTGCATTCCAGCTGCAGCGGCGCGCCGGGGCGCAATGGGGCGATGCTGGCGTGTATAGCCGCAGAAGGATTCTGCCGGCCGGCATAGCCCAGATCGACCTGATCCAGACCGGCCTGGTGATGGCGGCGCGCCACTTCGGCAGGAATGGCGGCCACGCTGCAATGCACGGGATGACAGGCGGGGCTTTCCGCCAGTTCGGCGGCGAAGCGATTGGCGGCGGCGCGCGTCGCGGCCAGGGTCAGAGTCTGCCGCGCGCGGGTCATCGCCACGTAGTAGAGGCGCCGTTCGGGGTCGTCTTCGCCCGCGGTGCCGTCCCAGCCGCCGTCCAGCACCGCGACGTGATCGAACTCCAGGCCCTTGGCGCGATGGGCGGTGAGCAACAGCAGTCCGCTCTGCCGGCGGCGCAGCTCGCGGCCCCACTCGGCCAGCCAGTCGATAAAGTGTGCCGACGGCAGCTCCGCTGCGCCGGTCTCCGCGCCGTACTGATCAATCGCCTCGCGCAGCAGCTCCAGCCACGGGTTGTCTTCGGCGCTGCGCAGGTGCTCGACGATCGCAGCTGGTCGTACTAGCTGCTGGGGATGTTCTCGCAGCCAGTCGACCAGATCCTGGGTCTCGCGCAGCCGCCACAGCAGCACCCCATCTTGGTTGGCAAGCTGCACCGGCAGCCCGCGCAGCTCGCAGTAGCTGCGCAGCGGCTCCAGATAGCGCCACTGGCGGGCGATAACCGCCACTTTGGACCAGCACCAGTCGGGATCCAGCGCGGCCAGCCGGCGCAGCTCGTCGATCACTGCGACGGATTGGGCGTGCGCGTCGCCGTCGATATGCAACAGGCTGACCCGACCGCCGTGGACCCGGTCCAGCTTGGACCAGCGCCCGCCGGCCGGCTGCTTGCGGCGACGGCGGTCGATCTCGATGGGCTGGTCCTTTTTCAGTCGATTCGATCCGGCGCCGATCAGCTGGTTGGCTGCGCTGATAATGTGGCCGCTGCTGCGGTAGTTCTGCAGCAGATAGCGGGTGCGGGCACTGTAGTCGGACTCGAAGCGGCGGATGTATTCCACCGAGGCGCCGTCGAAGGCGTAGATGTTCTGATCGTCATCACCGACCGCGAACAGGTTCAATCGAGCATCGGCATCGCTGCGTCTGCGCCCGGCCAGGGCGGCAATCAGCTGGTACTGCTCGGCGCCGACGTCCTGGTATTCATCGACCAGGATCCAGCGGAAGCCGGCGAGCAGACGGTCGCGCTGCTGATCGGCTTCCTCGGCGGGCAGACCCTCACCGTTGAGCAGAGCGGTGGCCGCGGTCAGCAGCTGTCGGAAATAGTGGTCGCTAACCTGCGCGGCGCGCCCGACAAAGCTGGCGCCGGTCAGGCGCATGGCCAGCGCGTGACAGGTCATGATGGTCAGACCGCGCGCGTCCTCACCCAGCAGCGCCTGCACCCGCTGCCGAATCTGCACCGCGGCGTGATGGTTGTAGGCCAGCGCCAGAATGCCGCGCGGATCCTGCCGCCGCACCCGCAGCAGGTAGGCGATGCGGTGCACCAGCACCCGGGTCTTACCCGAGCCCGGTCCGGCCAGCACCAGCACGTTGGTGCGTTCGCGGTCGTCGGCGACGATGCGCTGCTGCGCTGGGTCGCCCAGATCCTCGACGATCTGGCGCCAGGATTCAGGCGTGGTTTCGCGCTCCAGCGCCTGCTCGCGATCAGGCAGCCAGCGGCTTAAGAAAGTGCTTTGGTCGAGGCTGAAGTAGTCGGCGGTCAGGCGCAGCGCGTCGGCGATGGCCTGCATCCCGCGCTGGGCGTACTCGGCCATGATGTGGATCTGCACGCCGCGCTCGCGATAGTGCTGGCGCAGCGGTTCGAAATCGACCTTGGCGAAGCCGCGCTTTTCCGGGCTGAGGCGGATGCGCATCGCCGGGCGAAAAACCGCCAGGCCCTTGTGGATGCGGATGATTTCCATCTCGTGCAGCCACAGCAGGGCGCGGTCGAGGAGCTTTTCCGGCGCCTTGAGCTGGGCGCTCAGGACCAGGTCCGACTGCAGCGCCGCCAGCAGCTTGCCTAACGTGCTCCGGGCCAGCAGATCGGCGCCCCTGGCGCCGCTGGGCAAACTGCTCAACAGGTGATCGAGCAGCACTCCGGCGCCGCTGCGGCGCAGCTCGGCGGTGCGCGCCAGCGCCGACCAGCTGCGCTGCAGGGTCAGGCGCAGGCTTTCGCTGTCGATGCGGCGCATGCTCACACTGCTGACCCCGGCCTCCTCCCCGCGGCCGTCGGTGGCCAGACTCTTGATGATCCGCAGCAGCTGCTCAGGCAGCGCGTTGGCGTGGCCGGCATCCTTGAGCTGCTGGGTGGCGATGCGCAGCTGCAGCAGCGTGCTTTCGCCCACCGCCAGGTCCGGCGCGCTCTCGCGCAGGGCATCGATCAGCGCCTGCTCCAGCGCGGCCGCTTCCAGCAGGCGCTCGGTGGAAGCGCGCGCCACGCCCTGATGCACGTAGGCGGTCAGCGCGGTGTCGTTGCTGGCGATATCTAAGCGCTCCAGATCAAACAGGGCGCTGCGCACCTGTTCGGCGTTGAGCCCGGACTCGAGCATCAGATCATCGGTGGACAATCCATCGTCGGCATCGGCCTGCAGCAGCGCGCTGGCGATGGCCAGCAGCTGGCCGCGGTATGGTTCGACAATTGGACTCTTGAGCAGCTTGGCGCGGACCTGCTCGACGGACTTCACGCGCAGCGAGGAAGGAAAGACCTGGACCTGGTTCTCCTCGCGGGTCAGCAGCGCTGCCTCTTCCAGCCAGGACACCGCGGTCTTGACCCGGGTGTCTTCGGTCAGCCGGTCACGCTCGAAAGGGCTGTTTTCATCGGCGCAGAGGATCTCGCCGGGGGTCGCCACCACTTCGCCCGCACCGCGCTTGCGCCGGTCCAGCTGGCGTAGCGAGCGCAAAATCGACTGGATGTCGGCCTGGCTCAGCCGCGAGCGCGCACTCAAGCTGAACTGCTGATCGACGTCCTCAGCGCTGTAGAGCAGTACGCAGCGCGCGGCCTGACGGTCGCGGCCGGCGCGTCCGGCCTCCTGCAGGTAGTTCTCCAGCGAACCGGGAATGTCGGCGTGGATGACCAGGCGCACATCGGGTTTGTCGATGCCCATGCCGAAGGCATTGGTGGCGCAGATCACCCGCAGCTCCCCGCCAACGAAGCGGTTCTGGACGGACTTTTTCGCGTCCGGGCGCAGGCCGGCGTGGAAATGCTCGGCCTCGATCCCCTTTAGGCGCAGGAACTCGGCGCTGTCCTCGCAGTGCTTGCGGCTGGCGCAGTAGACGATGGCGCCGCCCGGATCGCCCTCCAGCATCGCCGCCAGATGCTCATAAACGTCCTCCAGCTTGTTGCTGGCGCTGGTGGCATAGACCTCGAACTGCAGATTCTCGCGCTTGGCGCCGCCGTCCAGCAGCTGCAGGGATAGACCCAGCTTGCGCCGGAAATGATCGATGATGTCGGCCACCACTTCCGGCTTGGCGGTGGCGGTCAGGCACAGCAGCGGCGGGGGCGGGGCTTCGCCGGCGCTCTCGGCGATGAAGCGGGCGATGTAGCGATAGTCCGGTCGGAAGTCGTTGCCCCACTTGGACAGACAGTGCGCTTCGTCGATCACCCAGCCGCCGATCTGACGGCTGGCCAGCGCCTTGCGCAGGCCGCGATTGCGCAGCTGTTCGGGGGAGATGACCAGGATCGCGATCTCACCCAGGCGCAGGCGATCGAGCACGTCGGCGCGCTCAGGCATGCTGAGCAGGCCGTTGTAGGCGGCTACGTTGGCGTGACCGCGCGCCTGCAGGCCGCTGACCTGATCGGCCATCAGCGCCACCAGCGGCGAGATCACCACGGTCAAGGTGCCGCAGTGCTGGTAGCGGGCCAGCGCCGGGATCTGGTAGCACAGGGATTTGCCGGTGCCGGTGGGCAGGATGCCCAGCAGATGCTCGCCAGCCAAAGCCAGCTCGACGATGCGTTGCTGCAGTGAGCGGCCGCTGTCGCTGTCGACCGGCTGCTTGCGAAACTCCATCGCTGCACCGAATTGCCGCTTCAGCTGGGCGCGGGCGTCGTGGTGCTCGCTGCACCAGGGGCAATCGGCCGAGCCACAGGATCGATTGCGCAGCTGGTCGACGATCAGCGGCGCCTTTGGGAACTGGTGGCGTACCCAGGCCGGCATCACCGAATTGCCCCCGGCGACGCTCAGCCAGGCCAGCGCATAGCTCAGCTCCCAGGCCAGCGCGGGCGCATCGCCAAGTATGGCCAGCGCCTGGTTCGGACAGGCCAGCGTATGCATGGCGGCGGCGATGGCCTGTCGAGCGGACTCCTCGGAGGGGCGCGTTTGTCTGCGTACGCTGGTGAAGAAGGCGTCCACCCCGCCGGCATCCGCCGTGCAGGTGCACAACCAGTGCCAGGCGGCGAGCAGCTCGGGCTTGTGCTGCTGAGCCTCGCGCAGCGCCTGCTGCTGATCGGCGAACAGGCGCAGGGTGAGCTGCGCATCCAGCTCCGGGTCGTTGCGCTGGCCGCGAACGAGTCGACCGTCCTGGTAGTCCTTGACCAGGTGGTGGTAGGGGTTGCGCGGGAAGGCCAACGGATTGAGTCGCAGGGTGTCCACGCTGGGCAGCCGCAGCAGTTCCAGGTCCGGCGCTGCTGCGGCCAGCTGCGGACGGTCGAAGGCGACGATGTTGTGGCCGAGCAGGAAGCGTGCGCCGACGCTCAGCGCATCCAGCTCCCGCAAAGCCTTGCGCAGATCGCCACCGCTGTAGATCAGTCGCTGCCGGGTATCGGCGCGGATCGCGGCGAAACGGTGGATGCGGCCATCGCTGATGCCAACCTCAAGATCCAGCGATAGGCAGCGCGGGGCAAAGTCGGGCGGCATGGGCGGGCTGAAACCAGGGGGCAAGGCGCCTGCGCAGTCTAAAGGAGAACGTCGCTGTTGCTGCGAGGTTTGCGTGGGAAGTCGGAAGTGACACAAGAGCGCCGCAGAAGCTGCTCCGTCCGTACCGCGCTCGCTGTTCCGATCCGGTGCGAGCAGGGACTACGCCCTACCTGTGAACGCTTCCGCTACCAACGGTCCTCATCGGTGGCGATCTCCGCATGCGGAAGCTCGAACACCAAGCTGGTGGCGTGGCTCTCCCAATCCAGATCCGGTGCCTCGCTGGCCGCAATGTGCACGCTGCGCAGCATCACCCAGCCGGGATGGGCAAGGACGAAGCGGCCGCGGCCATCGGCGTCGGTTTGTCCCCAAACCTCGCCATGCGAATTGGCGTAGACGATGCCGACGCGGTGCATCGCCAGCGGTTGATCGTTCAGTTCCAGACGGAAGTCGAAGGGCTGACCGGGGCGCAGCCGGGTGGGGTCGTTCAGGGGGATGAATTCCATCGTCATGCCGGCGTCCATCGGCAGATCGGCGGCGCTGGTTGGGCCCACACGGAGCAGGGCCTTGGCGTGGCTTTGCCGGCGTTCGCGCCATTGTTCGCTCGCTTCCCAGGCCGTTCGCAGGTTGGCAGGCTCGTCCAGTTTCTCCAGCAGCCGCTGCACCTGTTCGGCGTCGCGAGTGAGGGTTTCCGCATCCAAGGTGATCGCCGTCAGCGCCCAGCCCGCATCCTGGGCGGCCGCATTCAGCGGCAGATGGTTCGGCTGCGGGCGGTCCGGCTCTAGCTCGATAGCTTGCTTGGCGGTGTCGGTCAGCAGCAGCGCCGACTGCAGCCGGTTTGCATCGATTGCGCGCTCGGCGACCGGAAAGACCTCACCCTGGCCCAACTGCACCACAATGCGTTCGTCGCCAGAATTGCGCGCAATGGCCCACGTGTCGGCGGCGTGGGCATGGGTGCTGAGCAGCAGTAGCAGCATCAGTCGGCGCATGGTGACCCTCGGCGGTGCATACGCGATCGATGCGGTTCGTGCCTCACCGCACCCACTCTGACACGCTGCCTACGGACCGCAGGGGCGTCGTCGTGCCAGCGTAGGATGTGGCGAGCGTAGCGAACCGCATCAACGGTAGGTTCCCTCAGTCCTAGCCAGCCAACGCCAGATCATGCATCAACGCAGCCAGGAAACGCGCCGCTTCGCCGCCGGTGCAGGCGCGGTGGTCGAAGCACAGGCTCAGCGGGATCACCCGGTGCGATTCGATGCCGCCCATCACCGGGGTCGCCTGGTGGCGCAGGCGGCCGGCGGCGAGGATGGCGACGCAGGGCGGGACGATGATCGGGGTGGCGTAGCGGCCGGCGTACATGCCGAAGTTGCTGAGCATGATGGTGTAGTCGCGCAGTTCGGTGGCCGGGATCTGGCGCAGCCTGACCTGTTCGCGGATCTGCTCGATGCTGGCGCGCAGGCTGGGACCGTCCTGGGTCTGGCAGTTGCGAATCGCCGGCACGAACAAACCATCGTCGGTGTCCACGGCCAAGCCGACGTCGACCCGCTGATGCAGGGTGCGTTGGCCCTGCTCCAGATCGAAATGGGCGTTCAATGCCGGCACCTTGGCGCTGGCGTAGACCAGGGCGCGGATCAGCCGCAGAGTGACGTCCTGTCCCGGCGCCCAGGCGTGGATGTCGGCATCGTCGAAGAGCACGGTGGGTACTACCGCGGCGTGCGACTCGGCCATGATCTTGGCCATGTTGCGGCGTACCCCGCGCAGCGGCTCGGGCTCGCCGCTGGCAGTGGACACGGGTGGGGCTGCGGTTGGTGGCGTTGGCACCGGCTTGCCGGGCGCCGGTCGGGCGTCTTCGATACGCGCCGTGCCGGCCGCCGCCGCCTTCTTCACATCGACCAGACTGACGCTGCCCTCCGGCCCGGTGGCCACGACCTTGGCCAGATCCACGCCGAGCTTCTTGGCCAGCGCGCGTACCGCCGGCACCGCCTTGACCCCGAACAGGGCCACGGCGCGCTCGGCGACCACCTTGTTGCTGCTTTCCATGGCCCCGACCACGGTGCCGCCGTCGTCCTCGCTGGCCTTGCTGGCGACGGCCTTGGGCTCGGGCGTGGGCTCGGCAGACGGCGTTGCTACGGGCGTTTTGGCCGCCGGGGCGGGTGTAGGCTCAGGCGCCGATTCAGGCGGCGCGGTCTTCTCGGCCGCCGGCGCCTTGCCGTGGTGATGGCCGGTGTCCACCGCTTCGCTGCGCTGCGGGCCTTCGCCAAGCTCGAAGTCGGCCAGACCGTGGCCGGTTTCGATGATGTCACCCGGCTGGCCGTAGCACTTGACCAGCTTGCCGGTGTAGGGCGAAGGCACATCGACCACCGCCTTGGCGGTCTCCATCGCCACCAGCGGCTGATCCAACTCCACCATGTCGCCTTCCTGCGCATGCCAGGAAACCACTTCGGCATCGGGGAGGCCTTCGCCTAGGTCGGGGAGGTTGAAGGTCTTAATCGTGGCCATGGCTGCGTTTCCTCGTCCTACAGTCTAGGGCCCAGGGCTCAGGGCCTAGGGCCCAGATTTCCAAGCTCGCGTCCCAACTGTGCCCTGGGCCCTGAGCCCTGGGCCCTTATCTGTACCCCATCACCCCCCGCACCCCATCGGCAATCCGCTTCACCGACGGCAAATACTCCATCTCCAGCCGGAACAAGGGGATGGGGATGTCGTAGCCGGAGACCCGTTTGACCGGGGCGACCAGGTCGAACATGGCTTCTTCGGCCAGCCGTGCGGCGATCTCCGCGCCCACCGCGCCGTTGCGCGGGGCCTCGTGGACGATCACGCAGCGGCCGGTTTTGCGCACCGATTCGTGGATGGTGTCGAAATCCAGCGGTTTAAGCGTGGCGACGTCGATGACTTCGATCTCGATGCCTTCGGCGCTGAGCAACTCGGCCGCCTCCAGGCACTCCTTGACCTGCGCGCCCCAGGTCACCACGGTGGCGTCGCGGCCTTCGCGGAGGACGAAACACACGTCCAGCGGCAGCGCTTCGCCGTCGTCGGGGACCTCTTCCTTGTACTGCCGGTAGATCCGCTTGGGCTCGAACCAGATCACCGGATCCGGGTCGCGGATGGCCGCCAGCAGCAGGCCGTAGGCGCGCGAGGGCGAAGAGGGAATCACCACCCGTAGCCCCGGCATGTGAGTGAACAGCGCCTCGTTGGCTTCGGAGTGATGCTCCGGTGCACGGATCCCGCCGCCCCACGGCGCACGCAGCACCATCGGGCAGGTCAGTCGGCCGCGAGTGCGGTGGCGCATGCGGGTGGCGTGGCAGGCGATGTGATCGATCATCGGGTAGATGAAGCCTTCGAACTGGGCCTCGGCGATCGGCTTCATGCCTTGGGTGGCCAGACCGACGGTCAGGCCGGCGATGGTGGTCTCGTCCAGCGGCGTGTCGATCACCCGCTCGGCGCCGAAGCGCGCCTGCAGGCCCACGGTGGCGCGAAACACGCCGCCGTTGACGCCGACGTCCTCGCCCAGCACTACCACGCTGGGGTCATTGGCCATTTCATAGGCCAGCGCCTGGGTCACCGCTTCAATCAGGGTCAGTGCCGGCATCAGTTCGCTCTCTCCGCTGCGGCGATGGCGGCCGCGCGCTGGGCCCGCAGCTCTTCGGGAATCTCGGCGTAGACGTAATCGAACATCGCGCCGACGGGCTGTCTGGGGGTCGACAAATAGGCCTCCACCTCGACGTCGATCTGTTCCCGCGCGGTTTTCAGCCAAGCTTGCTCGCGCTCGTCGTCCCACCAGCCCTGATCGCTCAGATAGCGACGCAACCGGAGTAGCGGCTCCTTGGCCTTGGCCTCCTCCAGCTCGGCATCCTCGCGATAGCGGCGGGCGTCGTCGGCGGTGGTGTGATCGGACAAGCGATAGGTGACCATTTCCACCAGGGTGGCGCCGCCGCCGGCGCGAGCGCGCTTGAGCGCCGTATCCATCGCTTCGTGCACCGCGAATAGGTCGTTGCCATCGACCTGGATGCCCTCGATGCCGCCGGCAATGGCCTTCTGCGCCAGGGTCTGGGCGCCGCTTTGCAGATGGCGCGGTACGCTGATCGCCCACTGGTTGTTGACCACCACCAGCACCAGCGGCAGCTGCTGCGCGCCGGCCACGTTTAGCGCACCGTAGAAGTCGGCCTTGGAACTGCCGCCGTCGCCGCACACGCATACCGCGGCCTGCGCTTGCTTGCGGATCTTCAGCGCCATGGCGGCGCCGGCAGCGTGCAGGCACTGGGTGGAAATAGGCACCGACCAGGCGTAGTCGTGGGGCGCGTTGGCGTAGTTGTTGCCGCGTTCGTCGCCGCCCCAGTAGAGCAGGATCTCGCGTGGCTTGACCCCGCGATAGATCTGGGTGCCGTATTCGCGATACATGGGCGCGAACACGTCGGCCTTCTGCATCGCCGCACCGATGCCGACGTGGGCGGCTTCGTGGCCCAGACAGGAAGCGTAGGTGCCCAATTTGCCGGTGCGCTGCAGGGCGATGGCCTTGCTGTCGAAGACTCGCACCAGGCTCATCAGCTGATACAGCTTGACCAGCCGCTCGCGGTCGCGAGCCAGCGCAGGCAACTCGCCGACGGCCTGCGCCTCGGCGTTGAGGTACTGTAAATACTCGATCTCGAAGCGAGCAATCGTCGACACGTTCCCTCCCGAACGCGGCAAATCCAGAATGTCTTTGCGGTCCCGCGGCATTATGACCACAGCGCGGTGACCCTGCCCTCGTCACCAATCGTCATCAACCGCGAGGGCTCACAGTTGATAACAGGTGAGAGGGGCGTGCCGCAAGGGCAGGATCAACGGCCGGTGAGAATCCCAGGGCATCGGCGCGCTCTGGCTGCGCACACTCGGATCGGTGACAATGGGGACTGCTCACACCGCACAGGCCAGGCCGATGCAGCGCTGGATCAAGTTACCCAACGGCAGCTTTCTCGACGGCAACCGTATTTGCCATATTGGCAAGATCGAGACCTTTCCCAAGCTCGATGACGAAGGCAACTCCGATGGCGTCGAATATGCCGTCACCCTGGCAACCGAGCTGCCCCGCGAGCATCAGATCACGGTGACCGGCAGCAAGGAAGAAATCGGCACGCTGGTGCGCTCGCTGCTGGGCAAGAGCGGGGCATAGCCGCGTTGTCGGCCAACCATGCGCCCTAAGCGCAACGCCGGCCGAATCTGCACGGAAGTCCCATGACCAGTGATCGAAAGCTGCGGCAGTGGCTAGCCGAGTACGGCGGCCGGGTCCGCGCTGCGCTGCGCTCGGCGGACCCCGGCCTGCCGGTTTCGGATCTGGACGATCTGGAGCAGGAGGTGCACATCCGCCTGTGGCGTGCGCTCAAGTCTGAGAGAGAAATCCGCCAACCTGCGTCTTGGATTAAGCAGACGGTGATGAGCGTCACTATCGATGCCCTGCGTCGGGCCAGCAGTCGCGGCGACCAATTGCCCAAGGCTGAGCTCGAGACTCTGGATTCGGAGAACGCGGATTCGGGGCTGCAGAGCGAATCGGTGGGACTGCCGGCGCACTGGTTGGAAAACCGCCAAGCGTTGGAGCGTATCGAGCGCTATCTGGCCGGCGTGCCGGCCGATACCGCCCGAGTGATCCGTCTGTACATGGCCGGTTTCAGCACCGCCGAGAGCGGTCGACTGCTGGACTGGAGCGAAGCCAAGGCACGCAATTTGCTGTATCGCAGCCTGGCCGAGTTGAAAAAGGCGTGTGAGGTGGATGATGAGCGATCGTAAGCAAGCACCCGAGCAGTTCAGCACCATGGCAGCCGAGCTGTTGCGCGGCGATTTGGGAGCAACGACCCGGCAGCAGCACCTGGACGCGCTGCTCAACAATCCGCGTTCGCTGCAAGCGCTCAAGCTCGCCATGCGCGTTGAGCCAGCGGCCGATGAACTGGTCAATCGCGTCCGCTCCGTACAGGCCCGTCGTTTCGGTTTTGCTTGGCTCAGCGGCTGGAATCTGGGCGGGCTTACCGCGGCCAGCGCCGCCGCCGCGGTGATGCTGCTGGCCCCGGCACCGGTGCAGGAGAGCGCCCCCGTTGCCGCTCCTGCTCAACAGATGCTGGTCGCCGATGTGCTTACCAGCGCCTCATTCGAACCCACTGGTGAGCTGTTCGGCGGCGATTTCGAGGGGTAGGTCACATTCTGGAGGCAGGCTGAGAGAGATTCTCTCCAACCTGCGTCTTAGCTTTTGTCGGCGCACACCGACATTGCGTAAGGTCACCGGGCGAAAAGCCCTCTTTCATTGCCCGAAGGAGTGGGCTTTCAGCCCGGTGGCCTCGCAGCCTCTCAAAAAAGGACCGCACGGTCCTTTTTTGCTTTGCAGGGCCCAGGAAATTGAGCCGGGGGCCCAGACTGAACTCCGGGTGCGTCGCGCTGGGCCCTGTTCCCTGGGCCCTGGGCCCTGGCTACACTCGCCCCATGAGCACCGAATCCAATCAACGCGCCCTGGAGCGCGACGTCACTGTCGATCTCAAAGACCGGCTCACCTACGACCGTTATCTGGGGCTGGACAAGCTATTGGATGCGCAGCATCCGTTGTCCAAGCCGGCGCATCACGACGAGATGCTGTTCATCATCCAGCACCAGACCAGCGAGCTGTGGCTGAAGCTGATCATCCATGAGCTGAGCGCGGCGCTGGTCCATCTGCGCGCCGATCGGGTCGATCCCTGTCTGAAGATCCTGGCCAGGGTCAAACACATCCAGCGTCAGCTGTTCGAACAGTGGGCTGTGCTGGAGACGCTCACGCCCAGCGAATACCTGGAGTTTCGCGACGTGCTGGGGCCGGCCAGCGGTTTCCAATCGCTGCAGTATCGGATGGTCGAATTTCTGCTCGGCAACAAGAATGCCGACATGCTGCCGCTGTTCGACTACGAGCCGGCGCAGCGTGAACGTCTGCAGGCGGTGTTGCAGCAGCCCAGCCTATACGACGAGTTCCTGCGCCACCTCGGCCGGCAGGGCCACGCGGTGCCGGCCGAGATCATCGAGCGCGACGTGACCAAGCCGCATCAGCGCCATCGCGCTCTGGTCGATGTCTTCGCCAGGATCTACACCGAACCGCGCAGCCATTGGAGCGAGTACCACCTTTGCGAGCAACTGGTGGATGTCGAAGAGGCCTTCCAGCTGTGGCGCTTCCGCCACATGAAGACCGTCGAGCGGATCATCGGTTTCAGACGCGGCACCGGCGGGTCTTCCGGCGTAGGCTTTTTGAAGCAAGCCTTGGAGCTGACCTTCTTCCCCGAGCTGTTCGAAGTGCGGACGGTGTTGGGGGCGAGCACGAGCAGTGCATAGCGAGGGCCCAGGGCCCAGGGCTTAGGGCCCAGAACAGCCACGGCACTACGCGCGGTGCTACTCTCGCCGCCTTGCACAGGCTGAAGGGGTGGTCATGTCCACGGAGAATGTTGCAGCGGACGCCGAGCGCGGCTTGGTATACCGGATGCTGGATTGGGTCGAGCGGATTGGCAACAAGCTGCCTGATCCGGCGGTGCTGTTCCTGCTGTTGATGGTCGTGGTGTGGGTCATTTCCTGGCTGTTGTCCGGGACCACATTCAGCGAAATCGATCCACGTAGCGGCGAGCCGCTGCGGATCACCAATCTGCTCGCCGGCGGCGCGCTGACCGCATTCGCTTCGCAAATGGTTAGCACCTTCGTCAACTTCCCGCCGCTGGGCGTGGTGCTGGTGGCGATGCTGGGCCTGGGCGTTGCCGAGCACACCGGTTTCATCAACGCCGCGTTGCGCAAGGTGTTGGCGATCACCCCGGCGATGCTGCTGACGCCGACTCTGATCGGCGTTGGCATCCTCAGCCACGTCGCTGTGGACGCCGGCTATGTGCTGGTGATCCCGCTCGGCGCGGTGATCTTCTACGCCGCTGGAAGGCATCCGCTGGCAGGCATCGCGGCGGCCTTCGCCGGCGTTTCCGGCGGCTTTTCGGCGACCTTCGTGCCCTCCAGTCTGGACCCGCTGCTTTCCGGTTTGACCCAGTCGGCGGCACAGCTGGTTGACCCGGCGGTCGTGGTCAATCCGCTCAACAACTTCTTCTTCACCACCGCCTCCACCGTGCTGATCATGCTGGTGGGGTGGTTCCTGACCGACAAGATCATCGAACCGCGGCTGCAATCGACCAAGGTCGATGGCGATCCGGCAGATCTGCCGAAGATGGAAGAGCTCAGCGCCGTCGAGCGCAAGGGTCTGACGATGGCGCTGGTCAGCATGCTGGTGTGCGCGCTGCTGCTGGTCGCCACCATGCTCCCTGAAGCCTCGCCCTGGCGTGCTCCGGAGGGCACCCCGCTGGCCGATGGGCAAAGCAATTTGCTGGTATTCCAGGCGCCGCTGATGCAGTCCATCGTCGCGCTGATCTTCATCTTCTTCCTGGTCCCGGGCATGGTCTACGGCTATGTGGCCGGCACCGTGAAGACCCACCGCGACATCATCGCCGGGATGAGCAAGGCGATGAGCGGGATGGGCTACTACATCGTGATGGCCTTCTTCTGCGCCCAGTTCATCTACGCCTTCGGTCAAAGCGGTTTGGGCGCGCTGCTGGCGATCAAAGGCGCCAACATGCTGCAGGCGCTGGGTCTGCCGATGGCGGTGACCCTGGTCGGCATCGTGCTGCTGTCCGGCTTTGTGAACCTGATGGTCGGCTCGGCCTCGGCCAAGTGGGCGTTGATAGGCGCGATCATGGTCCCGATGCTGATGCAGTTGGGCGTGTCCCCGGATCTGACCCAGGCCGCTTACAGAGTGGGCGATTCCAGCACCAATATCATCACCCCGCTGATGCCCTACTTCCCGCTGATCGTGGTGTTCTGCCGCAAATACGTCAAAGACAGCGGTATAGGCACCCTGTTGGCGATGATGTTGCCCTATTCGGCAACCCTGCTGGTGGTGTGGACCGCTTTCCTGGTCGGCTTCTGGGCACTTGGCATTCCGCTAGGCGTAGGCGCCAGCTACGAGTACGTCGCGCCATAAACGGCGAATTTGTCTACCGGCGAACCGGTCGAACGCAATCTTGCGCGTTGGGCCGGTTCGCGCTGCGCCGCAGCACGGCTTTCCTTTGACTCGCCACCCGCCTTGGGTTACACGTTGCCCCCGCGTTTGGCGAGTCTGCAGTGCAGACCGCCGCCCATCCACAGCTCGGATAGGCAGCCGCTGCCGCTGCGCCGTCCGTATTCGGGAGTAGCCTTGCAGTGAGTAATTTCTCCGCCAACAGCGCCGAAGGAAAGACCTTCCTCGGCCATCCTCGCGGTCTTTTCGTCCTCTTCTTCGCCGAGATGTGGGAGCGTTTCTCCTACTACGGCATGCGCGCCCTGCTGATCTTCTATCTCATCCAGCACTGGATGTTCGCGGAAGACCGGGCCTACGTCATCTACGGCGCCTATACCGCGCTGGTATATATCGCGCCGGTCGTCGGTGGTTACCTGGCTGACCAGTACCTGGGTCAGCGCAAGGCTGTGCTGTTCGGCGCTGTCCTGCTCACCATCGGCCACTTCTTCATGGCCTTCGAAGGCGACGGCACGCTTGGCCAGGACAACCCGATGATCAACGTCTTCTGGCTGGCGCTGGCGCTGATCATCGTCGGCTCGGGCTTCCTCAAGGCCAATATCTCGGTGCTGGTGGGCCAGCTCTATTCGCG
>JAUIFV010000024.1 GCA_030430155.1 Gammaproteobacteria bacterium | reverse complement strand
GGGTCAGAACGAAGAAATGGCGCGCTCCTTCAACTCGTTGATATTTGCGCTGGGGCTGGCCGTGTTCATGGTCTATCTGGTGATGGCCAGTCAGTTCGAGTCCTTGCGTCACCCCTTCCTGATCCTGTTCACCGTGCCGCTGGCCCTGGTGGGCGCCGTGTTTGCGCTGTATTTGCTAGGCATGGCGCTCAGCGTGGTGGTGTTCATCGGCCTGATCATGCTGGTCGGTATCGTGGTCTCCAATGCCATCGTGTTGATCGACCGGGTCAATCAGCTGCGTGCCGCCGGCATGGCGCGCCGCGAAGCGGTGCTGGAAGGCTCCAGGGCCCGCCTGCGTCCGATTCTGATGACCACCGTGACCACCCTTTTCGGCTTCTTGCCAATGGCTATCGGGCTGGGCGATGGCGCCGAGCTGCGGCGACCGTTGGCGATCACGGTGATCGGCGGACTGAGTTTCTCCACATTGCTCACTTTGGTGTTGATCCCGGTGCTCTACGACCGCTTCGGCGGTGAGAAGGCGAGCCTGCCCAAGCGCAGCCTGGCCGGGATTTCCGAACCGCCGCTGGAGGCATAAGGATGAACGTCGCGCGTTTGGCCATGCGCCGCCCGGTCACCACCGTGATGTTTTTCGTTTCGCTGGTGGTGATCGGCCTGATCTCCTCACAGAGGCTGCCGCTGGAATACTTCCCGGAGTTGGACGCCCCGTTCATTGCGGTCAACGTGCCCTATCAGGGATCAGCGCCGAAGGAGATTGAGCGGGAGATCACCCGACCGGTGGAGGAAGCGTTGTCCACCGTGCCTGGTGTGAAGCAGATGTTCAGTGAGACCCGCGCCGACAGCTCGCAGATCTTCATGGTCTTCGACTGGGAGGTGGATCTGGCGGTGAAGGCGGCTGAGGTGCGTGAGCGCGTCGAAAACACCCGTTCCGAGCTGCCTTCAGACGTACGTCGCTTCAACGTTTTCAAGTTCTCCACAGCCGATGACCCGATCCTGCGAGTGCGTCTATCGGCATCGGACGCGGATATCGACCTGCGTGGGCAATACAACAAGCTGGAGCGGCTGGTAAAGCGGCCGCTGGAACGGATAAGTGGGGTTGCCCGGGTTGATCTCTCCGGCGTCGCTCCCGACGAGGTGCACATCGAGCTGATGCCCGAAAGGGTTGCCTCACATTCGGTGGACATCAACGCGCTGGCCATGATGCTGCAGGCGGAGAACTTCTCCATGTCGGGTGGGCTGATCGACGACGGCGCGACGCGCATGCGGGTGCAGCCAGAGGGCGAGTTCCGCAGTCTGCAGCAGATCGGTGATCTGATCGTGACCCCGGCCGGCATCCGCCTGCGCGACATTGCCGAGATCCGCTACCAACCGCAGGAGATGAACTATCGCCGTATTCTCGACGGCAAGTACGCGGTCGGCATAGACATCTTCAAAGAACGCGGCGCCAATTTGGTGGAAACCGGTCGCCTGGTACGCGAAGAAGTGCAGCGGATCAATGAGAGCGGTGCACTCGGCGAGCTGAATCTGATCCAATTCTCCGATCGCGCCGACGGCGTGACCAGTTCGCTGCGCGAGTTGTTCAATTCCGGCTTGCTGGGGATGGCCCTGTCGCTGTTTGTGCTCTACGCCTTCCTGCGCCACTGGCCGTCGACGCTGATGGTTTCTTTGGCAGTGCCGATCAGCCTGACGATCACCTTGGGCGGCATGTACTTCGCTGGGCTGAGCCTGAACATCCTCTCGATGATGGGGTTGCTGCTGGCGGTGGGCATGCTGGTCGACAACGCTGTGGTCGTGGTTGAAAGCATCTTCCAAGAGCGCGACAAGCCCGGCGTGACCCCAGCCGAAGCGGCGAGCCGAGGTGCCAACGGGGTCACCTTGGCGGTTACGGCAGGCACCTTGACCACGATTATCGTGTTTTTGCCGATCATCTTTGGCCGCCCATCGGACGTCACCATCTTTTTGATCGATGTGGCCATCCCGGTGACCCTGTCGATGCTCTCCTCGTGGCTGGTCGCCGTCACCCTCATACCCATGCTGGCTGCGCGAATTAAGCCACCGAAGCGGTCCGACAAAGCCGAGCGTTTCGAGTATTTCCGCAATGCTTACGGCCGCTTTCTCACCTGGACGCTGCAGCATCGTTGGAAGAGCGCCTTGTCCATCGCCGGACTGCTGCTGCTGACCTTGATCCCGATAAATGTGGTGCAGTTCGACATGTTCCCAGCCGACGACAGCCGCACCATTCGGCTGAACTACGATCTGCAGGGTAGCTATCGGCTGGACGAGTTGGAACCGGCAATCCTGAAGGTGGTTGACTACCTTGAAGAGCACCGCGAGGAGTGGGAGATCAAATCCATCTACAGCTACTTCTCGGAAGGCAATGGGATGGCCACCTGGGTGCAGCTGCGGGACGACGCTGGCGCGACCCTGAGCAGCTCTGAGGTGGTTGAAAAATTGCGCCCAGGATTGCCCAAGCTGGCGATCGGCAAGGTTGGCATTCAAAGCGGCGATGACGATGGCAGCGGCAACGAGGGCGTGCGGATTGCGCTGATCGGTGATTCCACCGAAGTGTTGGAAGAGATCTCGCGCAGCGTTGTCAAGGTGCTTGAGGATGTCGAAGGCCTAACCGAAGTCGGCGTCGACGGCGGCAATGCCGATCGTGAAGTGCAACTGCGGGTCGATCGGGATCGGGTTGCGGCGCTGGGGATGGACGCGCAGTCGGTAGCCGACGTGGTCGCCACCGGTATGCGTGGACTGCCGCTGAGCGAGTATCGCGGTTCCGACGGCGAGGTGCCGATGTGGCTGCGCTTCAAGGACTCCGAAACAATCAACATGGATCAACTGGGGCAGATCCAGCTGACGCGACCGGACGGCAGCACCGTGCCGCTGTCCGCGGTCGTCAGCATCGACGTTACCCAGGGTCCGGTGGCCATAGATCGGCAGGATCGTCAAGTGAGCCTGACCATCAAAGCCAATTTGGATGACATCACCATGCCCCAGGCGCGCGAGCGTATCGAGGAGGCGCTGGGCGTGCTGGCCCTGCCGGCCGGCTACCGCTGGAGTTTTGGTCGCGGCTTCGACCGCGATCAGGAGGCACAGACCGAGATGTCGTTCAATTTCCTCGTCGCCTTGATCTTCATTTATATGATCATGGCCGCGCTGTTTGAAAGTACGCTGTATCCGCTGACCATACTCACCTCGATCGTGTTTTCAATTTGCGGTGTGTTTTGGGCCTTCATGTTCACTGGCACGACCTTCTCGCTGACCGCCGGCATTGGCGCATTGATACTGATGGGCGTGGTGGTCAATAACGGCATCGTGCTGATCGAACACGTCAACAACTTGCGCCGCAGCGGGATGTCGCGCGATCTGGCGCTGGCCAACGGCGGCCGCGAGCGGCTGCGGCCGATCCTGATGACGGTGGGCACCACGGTGCTGGGGCTGATGCCTTTGTGCATCTCGCAAGTCCAGATTGGTGGCGAGGGACCGCCTTATTATCCGATGGCCAGAGCTATTGCGGGTGGACTGCTGTTCTCCACCGTGGTTAGTTTGATTGTGCTACCGACGATTTACGCGATGATGGATGATCTGAGCAACTGGACATCACGAGTGTTCAGGGCGTCGTGGGCGCGCGTGGCCGGCGACCGCGAGCGGGCCACGATCGCCGATGTGCGTTGATGCAAACGCTCGATCGTCGGGCGGGTTTGATCGGCTTGGCTTTCGCGCTGGCTGCTAGCGTCTCACCAGTGGCCGCCTCTGAACGCGCTGACCGTGCCGCTGAACGAGTCACTCCGCTGCTGCAGCCCTTGCTGCAGCAGGCTCAGGCGCAGCTGGGCTCTGCGGTATTCCTTCGTGCCTTCAAACTCGAAGGCGAGATGGAGCTGTGGGTGCAGGGCAACGCTGGCTGGCGGCTGCTCAAAACCTATCCCATCTGTGCCTGGTCCGGTCAGCTCGGTCCGAAGCTGGCCCAAGGCGACCGGCAGACCCCTGAAGGGATCTACAGCGTCGGTCAGCGCCAGCTCAATCCGGCCAGCAGCTATCACCTGTCGTTCAATCTGGGCTATCCCAACGCCTACGATCGCCACCACCGGCGCACTGGCGACTATCTGATGGTGCACGGCGACTGCGTGTCCATCGGCTGCTACGCGATGACCCACGCCGGCATCGAGGAGATCTACACCCTGGTCGCCGCCGCACTGGCCGGCGGACAGCGCCGCGTGGCGGTGCATTTGTTCCCGTTTCGACTGGAAGCGGCCAAGCTGGCCGAGCAAAGCGGGCATCGCTGGTTTGAATTCTGGAGCGAGCTGCAGCCCATTTACGCGGCCTTTCAGAGCAAGCGCGAGCCGCCGGCAGTGGAAATGGTGGACGGGCGATATCGGCTTGCTACTCAGTGAATTGAAGGGCCCAGGGCAATAGGGCCCAGGGCCCAGCACAGCAAGTGCGCGAAACCCAGCTTTTCTGGGCCCTGAGCTCTCCCTGCATTGACTTCTGCTTTTACTCAGCATTAGCATAACCAGCCTATCTGCAGCCGACTCGCGCCGTCGTCGGCTTTATTTATGCTCAATCTGAGCAAAGCCAGGAGAAATCGATGATCGAGCAGCTGGATGACCGTGTGGCCGAAATGGAGGTCAGCGTATTCGAAGCCACCAGCCAACCCAGCGCACGGCAGCGGGTGTTGCCCGATGAGGAATGGCTGCTGCACCAGCCGTTGATCGAGGAGATACAGCGACTCAAGGTTGAGCGCAAAGCGGTGGTACTCGCGCACAACTATCAGACCCCGGAGATCTTTCACGGCGTTGCCGATGTCACCGGCGATTCGCTGGCGCTGGCGAGGCTGGCCGCGCAAAGCGAGGCCGAGGTCATCCTGATGTGCGGTGTGCACTTCATGGCCGAGACCGCGAAGATCCTCAGTCCCGAGCGGACCGTGCTGATTCCGGACCTGTCCGCCGGCTGTTCACTGGCCGAATCGATAACCGCCGCCGACGTGCGTCTGCTGCGGCAGCGCTATCCCGACGCGCCTGTAGTGACCTATGTGAACACCAGCGCCGAGGTCAAAGCCGAATCGGACATCTGTTGCACCTCTTCCAACGCCGTTGAAGTGGTGAAGTCGCTGGACGCCCAGCGCGTGCTGTTCCTGCCGGATCGCTACCTGGGTCACTGGGTCGCCGGGCAGACCAGCAAGGAGTTGATCCTGTGGCAGGGCGCCTGTGAAGTGCATGAGCGCTTCAGCGCGGCGCAGGTGCGCGGCTTGCGCGAAGGTGCGACGTCGCTGCAGGTGCTGGCCCATCCCGAGTGCCCCCCGGACGTGCTGGCCGAGGCCGACTATGTTGGCTCCACCTCAGCCATGATCAATCACCTAAAGCGCAGTCGACCGCAGCGGGTGGTGCTGATCACCGAGTGTTCGATGAGCGACAACGTCGCCCTGGAACTGCCGGAGATCGAGTTCGTGCGGCCCTGCAATCTGTGTCCGCACATGAAGCGCATTACATTGGAGAAGATTCGCGACGCGCTTGTACACATGCATCATGAAGTTCAGGTAGACCCTGAGTTGGGCAAGCGGGCCAGACGTGCGGTGGAGCGAATGCTGGCCATCGGCTGATCGCACGGCAAGCGCGTAGTGTCACTTTTGGTCTCGCTGGGGCACAATGCCGGGCCCGGTGGATTTGCGCAGCGGGCTCGTGCATGCGTCGTTGCAGCGGTCGCGCAACAAAAAGTCATGAGCAACGCGGGCAAAGATTGCAGTCTGGATCACACACCAGGACTTGATTTCGATTCAAACTGATGACGGTAAGCCAGCTTGGGCGATGTGACGACGTCGCCGGCGGGAGATGCAGTATGGCCGAGCAATTTGATGTCATCGTGGTGGGCAGCGGCGTCGCCGGGCTGAGCACCGCCTTGGCTGCGCGAGGCGTACGGGTGGCGGTGGTCACTCGTGGCGTCATCGGTCTGGATGGCGCCAGTGCGTGGGCGCAGGGCGGCATTGCGGCGGCCATCGGTCCCGGTGACTCTCCAGCTCAGCACGCGCTGGATACGCTCAAAGCTGGCTGTCGCCGCAATCACAAGGCGGCGGTGCGCTGGATGGCCGAAAGTGCGCCCGACGTGGTTCGCTGGCTGGTCGATATCGGTGCCGAGTTCGATCACATTGGCGCCAACTTGGCCCTGGCCCGCGAGGCTGCGCACAGTTTTCCGCGCATAGTCCACGCCGGCGGTGATGCCTCCGGTGCGGAGGTCATGCGGGCATTGCGCAGCGCCGTGGAGCTTGCCTCCCATATTAAGGTTTTCGAGCGCAGCCAGGTCCGAGAGCTGATCAAACTCAATCAATCCGTGGTTGGCGTGGCCGTGCAGGGCGCCGCGCGCGCGGACGGCGAGGCCGAGGCGTTTGAGCTCTACGCCCCGCATGTGGTGATGGCGACCGGTGGCATTGGCCAGCTGTTTCTCAACACCACCAACCCGCCCGAATGTGACGGCAGCGGTTTGGCCCTGGCCCACCGAGCCAGCGCCGAACTCAATGATCTGGAGTACATCCAGTTTCATCCGACTGCGCTCGCGCCGCAGCAACCCGGTCAGGGTGAACAGCTGCCGCTGATCACCGAGGCACTACGTGGGGCGGGGGCGCGGTTGGTCAATGAACAGGGCCAGCGTTTCATGCTGTCACTGCACGAAGCGGCAGAATTGGCACCGCGCGATATTCTGGCTCGTGCCGTTTGGACCCAGATGGAGCGGGGGCATCAGGTCTATCTGGACGCGCGGATGATCGGCGATGCCATTCGCCAGCGGTTCCCCACCGTGGTTCGCAGCTGCCAGCAGCGGCAAATCGATCCGCGCAGTGAGCTGATTCCGGTCGTTCCGGCGGCGCACTATCACATGGGCGGGATCAAAGTCGATTTGCACAGCATGAGCACCGTTCCCGGGCTCTATGCGGTGGGCGAGGTGGCCTGCACCGGTGTACACGGAGCCAATCGTCTGGCCAGCAACTCCATGCTTGAAGGTGTCGCCTTCGGGCGCGCGCTCGGCGAACGCCTGGCGCGGATGCCCAAGACCGCGCGCATACCGCCAGTGGGTCTGGGCATTTGGCGCGAACCCAACAAGGGCGCACCCATTTCCGAGGCGATGGTATTCGCTCGTTTGCGCCAACTAATGTGGTCCACCGCCGGCCTGATGCGCTACGAAGACGCGCTGGAATCGGCAGTAGACCAGCTGCAGCTGTTGGAACGGCGCTGTCTGGCTGGGGCCAAGGTGCTCGACCAGCTGTTGGTTGGCCGACTGCTGGTCAGCGCAGCGCGCAAGCGCACCGAAAGCATCGGTGCTCACTCGATCCAACCGCGACGCCCGCAGGTGTCGGGACAGGCGGCGGCCTAGCCAGCAAGCGCGGCTTTCGCAGCTTGGCGAGTAATTCGGTGCGCATCGCCAGGGGATTCCCAGCCCGCTGCACTTCGCTATAGTCGAGATCCCGGATCGACTTCGGTGCTGATGTGTTACGACCTTGCTCGGCCGTTGCGGTGCTCTTTGCGTTGGCTCTTGCGGGTGGCGCGGCACTGGCCGAGGAGCCGGGCAAGGTTCCCTATGCGGCCATCTACCGGGTACTGCAGCCCGGCTTGGTGATGAACGATTACCCACGCTTGCGTGCGGTGCAGCGGGTGGAGAGCCGACTGCCTGAGGTGGCGCCAACCCAGATACAGATCTGGATAGCGTCAGCGCAGGGTCGATTGGAAATTGCTGTCGACTCGCGCGGCCGGGCGCGTTTCCCCTTGACGGACGCACTGCTGGCCGAAAACCCACCCGTGTACAGCAATCAGCCTCGCGGCAGCTTGAATATTCAGGTCTCGCTGGAGGCGCGCCTGCCGTCCAAGGACGATTTTCCCTACCAGCAGGTTTGGGAGGCCATCGAGCAGGCGCAATCTGCGCTGGATCGCCTCGGTGGCGACTACGACGGCGCGCAGGTGCAAGGCATTGAATACCGTTTCCAACGCAGCGGCGGCGAACTGCTGATCAGCACAGCTGACTACGAGCAGGCGCTTTATGCCGATGCCAGCGGCCGCTTGGTGTTGCGCGCCGATCAGCGCTGGCTGCGCGATCGGGCCCGGGTACAGGTCCGGGGCAAGCTGATCGCGGCCATTCCCAGACTGCGATCGGGGCCGTAGCCCAAGGGGTTCACGCAAATCGGGCGCAGGGCAAAGAGCGCAGGGCCCGGCGTCGGGCCCTGCGGGTGGGGTCACTGTTTCTCTAGACTCAGGCTGCGGCGTGGGCGCTGCTGCGCTCGCTCACGCCCATGCCGCGGATCATTCCCCGGCTGTGCGAGCTCCGTGCCAGACGCTGGCGCAGATCGGCGGCGGAGGTTCCGAAGGCCCGCCGAAACAGCCGATTGAAGGTGGAGCGTGATTCGAAGCCGACCGCTTCGGCGATATCGCGCACTGCCAGCGAGGTCTCGGCGACCATCCTGCGTGCCTTGGCCAGACGCACGTTGACCTGATAGTCGTGAGGGCTGGCGCCGAACACCGCTGAGTACAAGCGTAGGAAATGGGTGGGTGAGTAGCTGGCCAATTCAGCCAGGGTGGCCAGGTCAGCCGGTGCGCCACCGGGGGCGTCAAGCAGACTGGCGACCCGCGACAGGCGCATCAGCACGTCACGCTGGTGAGCCAGAGTGCGTCCCGGACAGCGATTGAGCAGGTGGTCGTTGGCCCGTTGTCGAGCCCACAGGTCGCTCAAAAAGCGATGCAGAGTGCCCTGATCCTCGATCAGCCCCTCGGGCTCGAAGCGACAGCGCCGACTGAGCGAATGCAGGCTGTCGATGATCGGATCAGCCGCGCCGATCAAACCCGGCAACAGACGTCGCTTGGGTCCGTGTTGAGTGGCGCCAGCGCTCAGCGCGTCACTACCAAGCATCACCGTCAGTACGCTCGACGAACCCTGGCTGAGCAGGCTGTATTGCGCCCCTTCCTCCAGGACCATGGCTGCGTCGGCGGGAATCTGTGCCTGTACGGCACCGCGACGCAGCAGCACTGGGCCGCCCAACGCCATAACCACGCTCGGCGGGCACCAGGCGCGAGGCGCTTCTGCACCGCGCGGATTGCTGATAACGGCCAAGCTCATGCCGTGATAGCGCTGATTGAAATGCCCAGGGTGGGCGAAGCTCGGTGCTGCGGCTTGGCTTTGCTTGACCAGTACCAGATCCATCTCGTTTTGCTCCCGACTCATGGTGGGTTCAGGTTGGACTGGTCGCGAAGCGATGTCCTGACGCAGCAGCGGCGTTGCCCGGAATTTGTGCCGACGTATTGCCGACGATCGATGTTTAGCTTGGTTCTGCTCAACATTTGGCACATTGCGTCGCGATTGTTGCTGAATCAGCCGTTGACAGGACCACGCCGGTCTCGCATGGCGATCGGGCTATGGACGAGCAAAGCGCCATCGCCGACACTGGGTGGTGGGTGCGTCTGTACGCAGCGTTGCCGCGCGCGTTCGGCTCACCGCATGTGGGAAGAACCTGGGAGATCCGTCAGTCAACGATGCCTGTGCACGACGCCAGCGACATAGGGACAGACCGTCTCCGCGGTGAACTCGGGCGCCAGCAGGGTTCGCCGCCGCGGCAAGGGATCGGGAGGTCGCGGCATCGATGACCTACGACGACCCCACCGCCGTGCAGGGCCTGAGGCCGGCCGCTCGATACGTACAGTTGGGCGCAGCGAAGGTCGATTTGGCGACCCATGAGGTCCGTCTGGACGGTGACCTGACCCGATTGACGCCGAAGTCTGCCGAGGTTCTCAAGGTGCTGCTGCGTCACGAAGGTGAACCGGTGGCTCGCGAACTGCTGATCGATCAGGTCTGGCGCGATCAGTGCCCATCCGACGACGTGGTGACCAAGGCCATAGGCGAATTGCGCCGTACGCTGGCCGGCGCCGACGAGCAGATCATCGAGACCATCCCGCGCGTCGGCTACAGACTGGTAACGGTAGTGCAGTGGCTCGATAGTGACGGTGCACTGCCGCAGATCGAGCAGCAGGTTCCCGAAAGCGCGCCGTCAGAGCCTGCGGAAACAGCCGACGTTTCGCCGACGTTTAGCCAACCTGAGGCCGAGAATGGCTCTGCAGAGCCAATCGCCAGCAGTCGGTCGCGAAGTTCGCGGTGGCCCTGGGTGGCCCTGGCATTGGTGCCCATACTGCTGGTGATCGCCGCTTTGGGCTGGCGTCAGCAGCCGTCCAGCCCGCCTGCAGCTCGGACTGCGCCTGCCGACGGCCTGCCCATATTGTTGGCTGGTCGGCTCAACGTTGCGCTCAAGCCCATCGCCGCCGAATCCGGTGCCGAATCGATGCCGGCGATCTCGCCGGACGGTCGCATCGTGGTCTATTCGCAGTGGGCCGATGTACGCACCGGCTACACCCGGCTGATGATCCGCACCATCGGTGCCGAAAGTGCGCGGCCGCTGACCGGCGTTGAAGATCGCGCGGAGATCTCTCCAGTGTGGGCGCCTGACGGTCGCTCAGTGGTGTTCCAAAGCGCCGACGATGACAGCTGCCGGCTGATGATGGTCGACAGCGTCAGCGGTGATCAGCGCCAGGTCGGCGAGTGCTACCCCAGCTTCGTGGACTGGATCGATTTCACCCCGGATGGGCGCGGTCTGTTGCTTTCCCGCGCCGTCGACGATGTGGCTCCGCAGCTGCGCGTGCTGGATCTGCAGAGCGGCCGCTACAAGAGCTTTGAATATGAGCGTAGCGAATGGGACAACGATGTGCAGGGGATCTATTCGCCAGACGGCAGCAGTCTGGCCTTTAGACGCGGCGCATCGCCCTACAGCGACATCTACCTGACCGCCGCCGATGGCGGCGTGGTGCGTCGACTGACCACCCTGCGCACCACCATCCGCGGCATGGATTGGCTCCCTGACAGCCGCCATATTGTGTTTTCTTCCGACCACAACGGATCACTTTCGCTGTGGCTGCTGGATACCAGCAACGGCGACGTGCAACCGGTAGGGGCCTACGGTGCCAGCATCCCCAGCGTCGCCCAGTCCGGCGACAGCCTGGTATTTCAGCAGCAGCTGCAGCCCTATAACTTGATCCGCGTCGAGCTCAATGAAGAGGGTGTCGATCAGGTCGTGCCGGTGTTTCAGTCTTCCAGAGCCGACGGTTACCCGGTGATATCGCCGGACCAGAAGTCCCTGGCATTCGTATCGAATCGCGGGGGTCGCAACGAGATTATGCTGGGCGACATCGCGTCAGGCTCGGTGACCCGGCTTACTCGCACCCATTCGGGTGAGGTGAGCGATCCGCAGTGGGCGCCTGACGGGCAGAGCGTACTGTTTACCCATCGTCGCGAAGGCGGCGCGGTGCTGGTGGAGCTGGACTTGGCCACGCGGCGGATGAGCGATATCGACCTGCCGGTGGTGGACGCTAGGCACGGTCGCTTCAGCGCTGATGGACAGTGGATCTTCTTTGATGCCGAAGTCGGTCCAACCCGACAGGCGTTTCGCGCCCCGCGCGACGGCGGCGGCGCCGAACAAATCAGCGAACTGTCCGGCTTCCATCCGCAACCCGACCCTAGTGGCCGTTTCGTCTATTTCCTTAACCACTACTACCGGCTGATGCGGGTGGACCTGCAGCAGGGCGTTATCGTCGATCTCGACAGCGCCATCGGCTACGGCAACCGCGATGCCTGGGTGGTGCGCGCTGATGGCGTGCACGCGCTCAAGCGCAATCCCAACGGATCCCGCGAGAGCAGTTGGGCAATCTTTCACTGGCCACTGCAGGCCGAACCCGGATCCGCACCGCTGATACGTACCATCAACACCGAGGTCGATGCGCCCGTAGAACTGGCCCAGCTCGGCTTCAGTATCGAGTCTGGTCAGGCCTTCTACACGTCCGCGCAGCTCAATGGCGATATCGATGTGATGCTGCTGGAGGGGCTTTAGGCGAGGTCAGAGCGGTTATTGCTGTACGTCGCTGGCGGGCTGGCTCAAGGGGTGAAACAGCGCTTCCAGGTCGACCCGGTCGAAGCGGTACAGGCGGTCGCAGAATTCGCAACGCACGCTGGCCACGCCATCTTCCAAAGCCAGCATCGCTTCGCTGCGACCAAGCCCGCGAAACATCGCCTCCACCCGTTGCTGGCTGCAGGTGCAGCCAAAGCGCAGCCGCAGCCCGTCCACCAGCGCCAGCTGCTCCTCATGGAAAAGGCGGCGTAGCACGGTATCGCGGTCGGCTGCTAGCAACTCGGCCGCGGTCAAGGTCTCCATCAACAAACGCGTACGATTCCATCCGTCGGCATCGAAGTCTTCGGCAAGCAGCTGTTGCGCCGCGTTGCTTGGCATCTTCTGGATCAACAGTCCGCGCGCGCACTGCGCGTCAGCCGCCAGCAGCAGAGCTGTGGGCAGCTGTTCGGAGCTGGCGAAGTAGTGCTCCAGGGCCTGGTCCAGTCGTTCGCCCACCAGCGGCACCAGACCCTGATAGCGGGTACCGCTGCGTTCGCCCTCGGATCGGGATTCCAGGGTGATGGCCAGGGCCGCGTTGGCGCCCAGCTGATTCAGCGGGGGTGCGTCGCTGCCCGGTTGGGATTGGATCAGGCCGCGCACTTCACCTGATTCGCTGCATTCGGCGTAGAGCAGGCGCAGCGCGGAACGTGACTGCAGCTGCACGCTGATCCTCGATTTGCCCTTGACATTGGCGTGCAGCAGCGCCGCCGCGGCCAGCGCTTCGCCGAGCAGTGCCTGGGCCAGCGGTCGGTAGTTGCCATAGGCAGGCAGCTCGGCAAGACTGCCGCGCAACTCAACGTAGGCGCCTTTGACGCCGAGCTGTGGGAATTGCAGGTGGGTGAGCTGATCGAAAACGGGCATGGTCGTATTGGCGTGCGGGAGCGGCGCTTAGCTATGGACAGCAAGCATAACCTCTGGATGCGGACTTGCCGCTGATGGGCAAAGGCCGACGCCGTGACAAATCAACAGGGGCGGCGACCAAGCGCCGCTCGCTGCTGCGCCGATTGCTAAGCCTGATACTCAAACTGGGCGCGCTGGCACTGCTTGGCAGCGTCCTGCTGGTGCTGTTCCTGCGTTGGGTCAACCCGCCAATCACCGGGGTCATGCTCCAGCGCAAGATCGAAGCCGCCGTGGCCGGTCAGCCTACCGCGCTGGAGCGCCGCTGGTGCAGTTTGGAGGAGATCGGCAGTGTATTGCCGCGCGCTGTCCTTGCCGCGGAGGATCAGCGCTTCTTCGACCACCACGGATTCGATTTCACCGAGATCGGCAAGGCCATAGAGGAGGCGCAGCAGGGCGGTGGGCTGCGCGGCGCGAGCACCATCAGCCAGCAGGTGGCCAAGAATGTCTTTCTGACCACCCACCGCAGCTGGCTGCGAAAGGCTCCGGAGCTGTGGTTCACCGTTCTGATTGAGGCCACCTGGAGCAAGCAGCGCATACTCGAGGTGTATCTGAATGTCGCCGAGTGGGGCCCGGGCTTGTTCGGCGGCTGTGCCGCCGCGCAGCGCTACTTCGCCGTCGCACCGACCGCGCTGGACCGACGCAAAGCGGCTCAGCTGGCCGTCGTGCTGCCGGCGCCTCGGCGGCGCCGTCCAGACCGGCTGGAGGGCTACAGCGCCGAGCGGGTCGGTTGGATCGTCGGTCAGATGAACAATATCCGACTTCCTTTTGCGGACTAGTTCTCACTCACTCCGACGCAACCACCAAATCGTGGGCGAAAAAAGTTCCCGATAGTGCCCTTCATTGTTGAGTCACATTCAGCTTGGCTGTAGACTCTGCGGCGCAAGTACGTGCCGCGCCCGGCGTTTGCTCAACTAGGAATTGACGAAATGAATCAAAAAATCATCAGCTTGGTGGCGGGTTGCCTCGCCATGAGCCTGTTCTCGACAGGCGCTATTGCTCAAGAAACCAAGGGTCCAGGGTCCGAATCGCTGCCGCCGCGCGGTGGTTGCGTTGCGATTCCTGACGACGGATACGACGGCACCATCGCGTCGATGGCGTGCTTGTCCATTGCCGGTCCTACCGGAACTATCGACGACGTCAACGTGACCATCGATATGGAGCACACGTGGATCGGCGATTTGGCGATCAAGGTCGTTGCGCCTGACAACACCACCGCCACTCTGCTGAGCCGGCCTGGAGCCGCTGAGGCCGCCGATGATGGCGGCGACCCGCCCTTCGGTAACTCCGACAACCTGGTCGCGGGAATGGCTGGTCAGATCACCTATGACGACCAAGGTGGCGGCGGATCGGCTGAAGACATGGGTGGGACCGCCAGCACGAACAATGTCTGTATCGACGATGCTGAGTGCAACTTCGTTTCCGCCCCAGGCGCAGCTGTCGGTACCGGCTTGGCTGACTTCAACGGACTGGTCGTTGCGGGTGGAAACTGGATGGTCTGCGTCGGTGATTCTGCCGCCGCCGACACGGGTAATCTTTGCGATGCAACTTTGGATGTGAGCCTGTTGATTGTTGACTCCGACGTCAGCATCACCAAGACCACTACCGCGACCGATCCGGTGGCCATCAATGATCCGATCGCCTACGTCCTGACCGCCAGCAACGCCGGTCCGGCTGACGCTGCCGACGCCGTCGTCACCGACACCCTGCCGGCCAACCTGACCTACGTCAGCAACGATTGTGGTGCGGCAGTCGCCGGTCAGACCGTGACCTGGACCATCGGCGCACTGGCCAACGGCGCCAGCGCTGTTTGCACCATCAACACCACCGTGAATGCGGTTGGTGCGATCTCCAATACCGCGAGCATCACGATCAGCAACAACGATCCGAATGCTGCCAACAACTCCAGCACGTCGGCCCTGGCCGGTGCGATGCTGGCCGATCTGTCGATCACCGCGGTGAGCGACGCGCCGGCCAACATTGGAGTCGGTCAGCAGTACACCTACACCATCACCGGCACCAACGCTGGTCCCAGTGATGCGACTGGCCTACTGTTCTCCATGCTGCTGCCGACCAAGATCAGCTTCGTCTCCAGCACCTGCGGTGCCGCGGCTGCCGGCAACATCGTGTCCTGGTCGGTTCCGGCCCTGGCCTCCGGCGCGTCCACCAGCTGCGACATCACTGTCGCCGTTGTGGCCCCGGGCGACATCATTGTCACCGCCGACGTGACCTCGGCCACCCCGGACCCGAACCTGGTCAACAACGCGACTCAGATCGTGGTTGGTTTCCAGGCCACGCAGGTCCCGACCCTGGGTCACCTGGGTCTGCTGCTCATCGGCCTGTTGCTGGCTGGTGTCGGCATGGTGGCGATCCGCCGCAGCTAAGTAACAAACCGCGCTCCGGTAATTCGGAGCACGGCTGAAACGCACAGCCGCCGAGCGCAAGCTCGGCGGCTGTTTTCGTTTGCAACGGCGAGAATGCTTGGGACGGAGCGAGTCAGTACCGACACCGACAAATCCCATGCCCTGCTCTTCATGCCGAAGGCGTCCAGCGTCAGCGTTGCCGAAGTCGTCAGAGTGGCGCAGTTCCATCGGCGGGCCCAAGCGCGAGGAAGGCGTAGCAAACGACATAGAGGCGCCTAAGCGAGCGGGTTGCCGTGCCACGCTTGTCTAGGCCGGCGTCCGCAGCAGGAGGGGGCATGAGGATCGGCGCAGCTGGTCAGAGTCCAGCACTTCCCCGGTAAGAGCTTGTCGCCTCAGACGCTTCGGCATTGACCTATGTGTAAGCCGTCGGCCTGATCTTAGGTCACTAGTGGGTGTCCCCAGTTTTCTTGACTTGCCAGCGTCTCTTGCCCTGATGCGTCGTTGCTCGTTGCAGCCATAGGCAAAGCTGTGCCTTGCTCCTCGCGCCTGCTCCCAGATCAAAATCCATCTGATCCAATGCAGTTTAGGGAGACCACGATAGCGGCATCGCACCACTACAAGCTTGCCCCGTTTCCAGGACGCTGCGCCGCCGCTTCTTCACTGAGCCGCACTGCAGGGGCGCAGCGATCGCTTCGTTGGAAACGCCTACGCGCTCTGCGCCAGGCTCTGCACTGCAGCGACCACCTTCAACTCCAGTTTGACCTGTTTGAGGAAGCTCTTTTCCTGGTCCAGGTCGGCGCGGGTGAGCGGATGGGCGCGCAACCAACTCGCGTTGAGCGTTAGCTCGATACCGTTCTCGATAGGGGAGATACGCAGTTCCGGCAGTGGTTCATCGGTACGTGAGCGATTTAGCAGCACCGCCAGCCGAAGCAGCATGAGCAGTCTGAGTGCGTGGGTGTGCTCTTCACCGCTGAGGCTGGCCAACGCATTATTGGAAAGCGATCGACGATGATGGCCGACCAGATTGGCCAAGCGCTGCTGCTGTTGCCGGGAGAATCCTGGGAGATCGGTATTGGCAAGGATGTAGGCACCGTGGCGATGATGCTGGCTATGCGCGATAGCCAGGCCGACCTCGTGCGTGCGCGAGGCGAAGGAAAGCATCTCGCGGTCACTGTCGTCCAGACCCCAGCATGCCCGAACTTGATCGTATAGCAGCTGCAGTACGCGCCAAACGCGTCGTTCCTGGGCCTGATCCACGCCGTAGCGTTTGGCCAGCTTCTTCACACTGGCCTCGCAGGGATCTTCGTGACGCGAGCGGCCAATCAGATCGTAGAGAATGCCCTCGCGCATCGCGTAGTCGCTGACCCGCAGGTGTTCCAACTGCAGCTGTTCGAACACCGCACACAAGACGCATACCCCGCCTAGAAAAACGGCGCGCCGCTCTTCGCTCAACCCCTTGAGCCGTATCGCATCGATTCCCCCCGCCTTGATCAAATCATCGACCAAGGCGCGCAGGTCGGCGCTATCGATGTGGCGTATGCGTCCGCCACGAGCATGGAGCACGCCACTGATGGCGCGCATGGTGCCGGATGCCCCGTAGGCCTGCTTCCAGCCGCGATTGATAAAATTCTGGGCTGTTGGTGCGAGTTCCAGCTGCAGCGCCGCGCAGGCGCTCTGCCAACGTTTTGCGGTGAGCTTGCCATCGGCAAAGAAGCGCTTGGTACTGGCAACACATCCCATTTGCGTGCTTTCGGTCTCTTGGGCGCTGAAGCCCTTGCCGATAATCAGCTCGGTGCTGCCACCGCCAATATCAATGACCAGCCGACGCCCCTTTTCCTCGGCCAGGCCTTGGGCCACGCCGACATAGATCAGTCGCGCCTCCTCGCGGCCTGCAACCACCTCGATGGGGGTGCCCAGCGCGGTTTCGGCAGTCATCAGAAAGCTGCGCGGGTTGCTCAGTTGGCGCACGCTGTTGGTGGCTACCGCGCGCTTCCAGGCCGGATCCAGGCTGCGCAGGCGTTGACCGAATCGGGCCAGGCAGTCCAGCGCACGATCGCGCACCAGCGGATCCAGGCGGCCATCCGATGACAGTCCGGCCGCCATGCGCACCGACTCGCGCAGCCGATCCAACACGGCGATCTGGCCCTGATCGACGCGGGCAATGATCATGTGGAAACTGTTGGAGCCGATGTCTACCGCGGCAATGGTCTGGCCTTCGAGATCTCCGGGGCGGATGACTTGCTGCATGGTCAGGTCGTCGACAGTAGCGTGGACTGCGCCGACTGCGGTTCTTCATCTCCCGGCTGAGCGCGCTCATAGCTGCCGTCGGAATTGAGCACCCAGGCCTGGGTGTTGTCAGCCAGATAGATCTCCAGCTCCTCGCGGAATACCCGCGCACGCAGCTCAGGATCGAGTATGGGAAAACAGGTCTCTACCCGGCGCAGCAGGTTGCGATCCATCCAGTCTGCGCTTGAGCAATAGAGCTCCTCGTCCCCGTCGTTGAGAAAATAATAGACCCGGCTGTGCTCCAGGAAGCGGCCGACGATGGAGCGCACGGTGATGGTCTCGGAGGCGCCCGGCACGCCAGGCTTCAGTGAACACAAACCGCGCACGCACAGGTCGATCTGTACACCTGCTCTGGAGGCCTCGTACAGGGCCTGAATCACTGTAGGCTCCGAAAGCGAATTCATCTTCGCAATGATCCGGCCCCGGCGTCCGGCTTTGACGTGCTCTGCCTCTCGCGCAATCTTCTCCAGCAGGCCGCGGAGCAGGGTAAATGGCGACTGCAGCAGGCGCTTGAGCTTGATGACCGGTCCCAGCCCGCTCATCTGCTGAAATAGCTTGCTCACATCCTCGCCAATCTCACGATGGGCGGTAAGCAGCCCAATGTCGGTGTAGGCGGCCGCAGTGCCCTGGTGGTAGTTGCCGGTGGACAAATGCACATAGCGACGCAGCTTGTCGGCTTCGCGGCGAACCACCAGCATCATCTTCGAGTGGGTCTTGTATCCCACCACGCCATAAACGACCTGCACGCCGGCCTCCTGCAGGCGATTGGCCAGGGCGATGTTGGCCTCCTCATCGAAGCGGGCCCGCACCTCGACCACCACCGTCACATCCTTACCGGCCCGGGCCGCGTCGATCAGATAGGCCACCAGCGGCGACTGCTTGCCGGTTCTGTACAGCGTCTGCTTGATCGCCAGCACCTGTGGATCGGTAGCCGCCTGGCGCATGAATTCGATGACCGTGGCGAAGCTGTCGAAGGGATGGTGCAAGAGCACGTCGTGCCGACCCAGGTGCTCAAACAGATTGCCTCCGGAGAGCACACCGGTGGGTAGTATCCGCGGCGTAAAGGGGGTGAATTTCAGGTGCGGCAGATCGACCATGTCGTAGATCGCCATCACCCGATTCAGGTTCACCGGGCCGTCACAACGGTAGACCTCGCTGTCGCCAAGCTCGAAGTGACTGGTCAGGAAGCGCACCATGGTGCGCGGGCAGCTGGCCGACACCTCCAGCCGCACCGCATCGGCAAAGCCGCGCTCGTAGAGCTCGTCCTTGAGCGCGTGGGCCAGGTTCTCCACATCGTCCTCGTCGACCAGCAGCTCGCTGTTGCGGGTGACCCGGAAGGGATAGGCACCCTTGACCTGCATGCCCGGAAACAGCATGTCCACATGGGCCTGAAGAATGCCCGAAAGGAACACGAAATCGTTCGGTCCTCCGGCCACCTCTGGGGGCAAGCGAATGACCCGGGGCAGCGAGCGCGGCGCGCGCACCAGGGCGATGCCGGCCTCGCGACCAAAAGCATCCTTGCCGCGCAGGCGCACTGCCACATTAAGGCTCTTGTTGAGGATGCGCGGGAATGGATGGGCCGGATCCAACCCCAGCGGGCTGAGCACCGGCAGCAGCTGCTCTTCAACGTAGCTCTGCAGCCAACGCCGCTGTTTGGCGTTCCAGCTATCCCGGGTCAGCACGCGTATGCCTTCTTCGCGCAACGCCGGTATCAGCTCCTCATTCCAGCAGCGATACTGCTCGCGCACCAAAGCCAGACACTTGGAGCGTATGCGGGTCAGCACTTCGGCCGGACTAAGCCCATCCGGCCAGGGATTGGCGCCAGGGATCGACAGCTGGAAGCGAATGGTGGCGACCCGAACCTCGAAGAATTCGTCCAGGTTTGTGCATGAGATACACAAGAAGCGCACCCGTTCCAGCAGCGGAATGCGCTTGTCGTGTGCCTGTTCCAGCACCCGACGATGGAACTCGATCAGGCTGAGCTCACGATTGAGATACAGACTCGGGTCGTTCAGATCCATGGGCGGGCAGCATGCGGCAACGACCTGGGAACTTAGCAGAATTTTGTGACGGCTGGCGGAAGCCCGGGTTGCGGAGCAGAATGCGCCAGCGGCGCCTCGCCAGCGCCTGGGAAAGTGCCCTACCCGGCGCCGTCGTCCGGGTGGTAGTTGCCATACTCGCGCTCTTCGTTGAGCGCCACCGGCGCCATCCGTGCAATCTGCGCCTGAATCCGCGCGCGTTGGTAGTAGGACAGATCGCTACGCTGTTCCAGACGCTCCAGCTGACTCATTGCGTCGCGAGCCCGCCCACGCAGGAAGGTGGCTTCGGCATAGGACTCGGCCGCGCGAATCTGGTCCCCCGACAGCTCGGCGGTGCGGGCATGCAGCTCGCGCAGACCGGGGTCCACCTCAAAGCGCAGCAGCAGCGAGCGCAGCCGTGAGTGGGCATCGGCGGCCAGATCTGGATCATTGAGCTTGACCGCGAGTTGCGCCTGACTGGCCACGACCACGCGATTCTCGGGCAGTTCAGATATCAGCTTGGCCATCAGGTATCTGGCACGGTCCGGCTGTTCGGCCTCAACGTGCGCGCTAATTCTGGCCAATGCGATGGGCAGACCGTCTACTCCTGCGGCGCTATCGTCGGCAAGCAGCGCCAATGCGCGCTGGCCCTTGCCCAGGCGCAGCGCGGTGAGCGCCTGTCCGTAGCGCTCGGCTGCGCTCAACGGGCGCAGTTTGGCGATGTCCGCGTAGTAGTTGTCCAGCTCACCCGGCATCCTCTCGCTGCGGACCCGGATCCGTTCGCGCATGTAGTCAAATAGTTCGCTTTCACGCACGGTCTCGCTACGCACCTGCTCGGCACGCGCTTTGGCCTCGGAGACCCGTGCCAGCGATAGCGGATGGGTGCGCAGGAACTCCGATGCCTGCAGGCCGCCCGAATTGGCGCGGGTGATTCGATTCAGGCGGCCGAAGAAGCTGGCCATTCCGTCGACTTCAAATTCCGCCTTGGCCAGCGTTTGAATGCCGACCCGATCAGCCTCCTTCTCGTTGGCGCGAGTAAAGTTGATTTGCCGCTGCTGTAGCAACGCCATGCCCGAAACGATAGCCGCCTGAGTTGCATCGCCGTGACCGGAACCAGCCATTGCGGCACCCAGGGTGGCAAGCAGGATAGGAATCTGATCCTTGATCGAGCTCTCCAGCGCGCGCGCCAGATGGTGCTGGGTGACGTGGGCGATTTCGTGGGCCAGTACCGCGGCAACCTCGCTTTCCCGCTCGGCCTCCAGCAGCAGCCCCGAATGCAGCGCAATCACTCCTCCGGGCGCGGCGAAGGCGTTGACGATCGGGCTATCCAGCATGACGAACTGAAAACTGTAGTTGGGTCTATTGGCCGCCTCCACCAGCCGGTAGGCCAGGGTGTCCAAATACTCCACCAGCTGCGGATCCTCGATCACCACCTGGTAGTTGCGCAGTTGCCGCATGAGTTCGCGGCCGTAGGCGCGCTCGTCGTCGCGCGAGAAAACAGCGCCAGCCGAGTCGCCAAAGTCCGGCAGGTTGAAGTCCTCGCTGAGCGCCGGTGCCGCCGACAGCGTAGCGATAAGGGCGACAACCAGGACGCTGTTTGGGCTGCGCCGCGTGAAATGGGCAATCATCACAACAAACCTACGGGCATGATCGCTATTGTTTAACATGACGTGGATCAGCGAGCGATGAATGACCTTCGCCGCGGCGACTTGTAAATCGGCTCGCTGCCCAAAGTAACCGCGTCAGTCCGCGATTTCAGGCGCGTTAGCAACCAGGAGTAAACCGTGAGTGAGGTGGTGATTTATACCTCGGCGTTCTGTGGCTACTGCAGCGCGGCGAAAAACATCCTCCAGCGCAAGGGCGCCAGCTTCAGCGAGGTGCGCATTGATCAGGTGCCGGGCGCGCGAGAGAAAATGATGGAGCTGAGCGGTCGCCGCACCGTGCCGCAGATATTCATCGGTGAGCACCATGTTGGTGGACACGATGATCTGCTTGCGCTCGATCGCGCTGGTGATCTGGATCGATTGCTCGGTGGAGAAGACATCAATGGCTAGTCGGCCCGAGGAGTTTGCTCGCTACAGGCAGCAGATGAATGAGCGTATCCTCAGCGTCGACAATCAGGTCGTACGGCGCTTCTTTGCGCTGGATAAGCAGACCTATGCCGACAGCGAGCACCTCAGCGCGCAAACCAAGGAACTGCTGGGATTGGTGGCCTCGCTGGTGCTGCGCTGCGACGACTGCATCGCTTACCACCTGGCGCAGTCCCGCAAGCAGGGTCTGACCCCGGCGCAGATCTTCGAGGCGATGAGCGTAGGCCTGGTGGTTGGCGGGTCTATCGTCATCCCGCACCTGCGGCGGGCAGTCGATTTTCTTGATCAGTTGGAATCCGATGAGACGCCGGCGGCCGAAGGCTGCGAACTACACGTCCAATCCCAGTCGGCCGGTGAGTCGTCAGCGAGTCGCTGACTACACGTCGCAGGATCAGCGGTCGATACGGATGAGCCGGGTCTGGCCGTCGGCCGAGTGCAGCTCATGTATGCCGTTGTGCTCGAGGCTTACCTGCCCCTGCTCGGTCGCCAGCACGCATAGCGCAGGCGGCTGATCGAGATTGCTGGTGACGATGCCGCAGTCCAGACTGACGGCCAGTCGTTGATCCTCCAGTCGCAGCTGCAGCGGCGCGGCGCTGACGTCGGGCTGCAAATCGATGACCCTGCCGCTGCCGTCCACGCCGTCCAGCTCCATCAGCATCCAGCGTCCGCTCAGGGCCGGCGCGGTGGCTCCGGCCTTGAAACCAAAGCGCACCAGCGAAATGGGCATGACGCGCAGCTCGGCGAGAATTCCCTCGTCCTGCGGCTGGCTGAACCAGGCCACCGCATGGCCACGATCGCTGAAGCTCAGATCAATGCGGCCGAAGGGGCGCATGTCGCGCGGCGCTTGATAGGGCTGGAATACAGCCTGACCGCCGCGTATCTCGAGCAAATCGCCAGCGTAGCCGGTGCGGCGGGCATCGCCAGCACTGAAGTACCAGCGCGGTTCGCCGCTGTGGTCATAGAAGTAGGCGATCATCGCCAGAGCGTCGTCCTGGCGCTCCAGGTTGAAACCCACGCCGCTACCGCTATCGGCATAGCGCCCGCTCGGATCGGCGACCCAGAATCCGGCTTCTGGCCGAACCACGCGATCGGCCGGGGCGACGTCAAAAACGCCAAAGCCGATGGTGCGTACACCGCTACGGTCCTCAGCCTCGAGCTCAATCTGGTAGCTGCCGGCATCCAGCCCGCGGGCCAGCGTAGGAGCCGGGTCAATCCGCAGCTGATATGGGCGCAGCGCTTCGGTGCAAACCCCAGGCTGTTCAGTCAACCGCAGTTTGAGCATGTTGCCCTCACGGCTGACTGGAGAAACCTCAAACGGACAACCGTTCGGCCAGGTGCCGTCCACGGCTATTAGAAAGCTCTCCCCGGGCGCCGGGGTCGCCGGCTCGGTGCTGAGCAGATGCCAGGGCGCAGACGCGGACGCGCCGGAACTCACGCCTAGCAGCAGGACGATAGCGATGGCAAAGGCTCTGTACATTGGTATCGATGATCCAAACTCGCCCGCAGGATACAACGCGAGCGTTAAATCAACCCGAAAGGGGTGACTGTCGGCACCGCAAAGGGTTCCCCAAAAGCAGCACATTCAGTGCGCAGTCAGCGCCGGGATTTGAATTCATCCCGCTTTCATGCATCCTTGCCGGCTGACATCAGCCGCGCGAACGCGCGCAAGCATCCGGCTTTCGCCGTCATTACGCAAGCCCAGCGGTGCGCAAGCACTGCTTTGATGGCTCTGCATCGACGCCGCTGCCGGGATTCAACCAGATAAGGAAACAGCCCGATGAGTGAGAAGATAGTAGTCATCCGAGGTGACGGTATCGGTCCGGAGATCGTCGACGCCAGCCTGCGCGTCATGGATGCCGCCGGCGCCAACCTGAGCTACGAATTCGTCGACGCTGGACTGGTTGCCTACAACAGCTGTGGTGAGTTGCTGCCGGCAGACACGCTGGAGGCCATTGGCAAACATCGCGTGGCGCTAAAAGGACCGCTGACGACACCAGTGGGCGAGGGCTTTTCCTCTATCAATGTCGAACTGCGCAAGCGCTTTGACCTCTACGCCAACGTACGCCCTGCGCATTCGCTGCCGAACACCAAGGCGCGCTACAGCGACGTCGACCTGATCACCGTGCGTGAGAACACCGAGGGTGCCTATCGCAGCGAAGGGCAGACCCTGTCCGCCGACGGCGAAGTGGCCCAGTCGATCATGCAGATCACCCGCCGCGGCTCAGAGCGTATCGTCCGCCACGGTTACGAGCTGGCCCGTCGGTTGGGTCGCAAGCGGGTGGCGATCATTCACAAGGCGAATATCCTCAAGACCACCTCAGGGCTGTTCTTGCGCGTGGCCCGCGAAGTCGGCAAGGAGTTCGATGATCTGCAGATCAGCGAGCTGATCGTCGACAACGCCTGCATGCAGCTGGTGATGGACCCGTCGCGCTTCGATATGCTGATCACTACCAATCTATTCGGCGATATCGTTTCCGACCTGGTAGCCGGTCTGGTCGGCGGCTTGGGCGTTGCCCCGGGTGCCAACATCGGCGCCAATGCCGCGATTTTCGAAGCGGTGCACGGCTCGGCGCCGGACATCGCCGGGCAGGGCGTGGCCAACCCCACTGCCGTGCTGTTGGCAGCCTGCATGATGCTCGACCACCTGGGCAAGATCGATACCGCCCAGCGCATCCGCGAGGCCATCCGCACCACCTACCAGGCCAAGGATCGGCTGACGCCTGACCTGGGTGGCAATGGGTCTACGCATAGCTTTGGGCAAGCCATCATCGACCACCTCGGCTGATTTCCTACTGCGGCCGCCGGAGGACGGCTGTGGCACGGCCTGCTCCCTGCACCCGTCTCGACGTACTGAAGTACGCCTTCGTCGAGTTTCGGTCCGCGGTCCGCACCACAGCCGCCCTCCGGCGGCCTCGCTACGCGTCCTATCGCCCAGAAAGTCACTCATGACGCCGTGTCGGGGCCTGCCTCCCGTAATTGACCCGATGTAAGCGGCCGGCTGGCCGCTTCCTCTCAGCGCGACTGCGCCGGCGCGCTGAGCAGGGTGTAGGGCGTGTCATTCGCTCGGATGAAGCTACCGCCCGGGGCGCTGCCGTAGGTGACGTCGACGCCGATCCGGTTGCCGGTGCTCAGGTCCTCCTGGGTGGCGTTGATCAACGCCGGAGTGAGGGTGCCGACCGGCGTGTCCACCAGCGCGGTTGCGGTGCAGGTGCGGCAGTAGCCGCGGCGCTGCAGCAGCGGTAGCGTGCTGCCGGGCTGGTAGTCCTCGGTGAGGGCGAATGCCCAGCGCCCGGCGCCGTTGGCATCAGGGTAGTAGATCAAGGCGAAGAACAGCTCGCCGGCGGCGCGCTGCGCGCTGGCGATGGACGCGCCCCAGCCCTGATCGTCGCTACCGGCATACCAGGTGCCGGTGAGATCGACCCCGCCGCGCTCGGCGGCGCCGATCAGCGGCTCCATGCACCAGCTGCCGCTGGCGCCGTCGATGGACCAGCTGAACACGGCCAGCGGCAGCCCGTCTTCCCGGGTCGTGCCGTCGGCGCAGGCGAAGCTGTCGATGGCCTGATTGAAGTCCATCCGCACCTGTCCACGGCGGCTGCTGTCGGCGCGCTGCGGTGGGAAACGGCCCTGCTGGTAGAGGTAGGCCACCAGGCTGGAGTCGAACTCGTTGGTGTCGGCGAGGAACACCCCGTCGACCACCGGGCCGATGGCCAGGAACCACTCCGGGTCACCGTTTTGATCGTAGCTGTAGAACAGCAGGCTATAGATGTCATAGCCGTTGGCATCGGTAAACACACGCTGGAAGTCGATGCCGTGGCCAACCCGGTCGCGGTCGTACCACTGACTGCTGTAGGGAATCACGGCCTCGGGGAAGGGCTTGGGCGCGGGATCCCAGCCCACCGCATTGAGCATAGGTGCAGCAAGGAACAGCTGTCTGGCACCGGCCTGGGCGTTGGCGCTGGGGACCATCAGCTCGCCGCGATAGAAGGAATCCAGATGCGACAGGCTGGAGCCGGGGCGGATCGGGTTGGGTGCGAACATGCGTATCCCCACCTCGCCCGGCCGCGGGTCGTTGAACTGCGAGGCCACCGCCTCGGCGCTGATCCACTGCAAGGCATTGCCCGAGGTCAGCGCGCTGGCCCGCCCGCTGTCGGTCAACCGTGACAGCAGCCGCGGGTTGTTCTGATTGTCGACCAGGATCTGCCGCTCGTAGATGTCATCTCTACCGCGAAACTCCGCTCCGGCCGGGGTGCTGCCGCTGCCCAGACTGACAAAGCTGATGAAGCCCAGCCCGTGGGTGATTTCGTGCATGGCCACGCCAATGAAGTCGACGGTGCCGGCCGGTGCCGGATCCAGGCCGTAGTAATAGCTCACCGCGCCCAGGCCGACCGGTGTGTCGATGCGGCTGTTGAAGGTGGCAGTGACGTCCACCCGCGATGAACAGGGGCCGCCGGAGACGCGGCAGAAACTGGTGCCGCCCGACTTGCTGGTGGGCGCTGCCGCATACCAGGCGTGGGATTCGGGCAGGAAGGCCTGACGACGGCCAGGGCGCGGACCGCCGCCGCTGTTGACGAACAGGCTGGTGTCGTTGATGAATATCCCTTCGGTGCCGGCTTGGGCCAGCACGGCGCTGGTTGCGTCCGCCTCCAGATCAGCCCAGCAGGCGCGAATCACGATAGGCGCCTCGGTGCGGAAATTGGCGGCGATGCGCTGGGTTGCCTCCTGCAGAGCAATGCGCCGCTGCTCACCCAGTGTGGCGCCGGTGTTGCCGGGTGCAGGAAACGGCGGCGCCGGATCATTCCAGCCGCTCAGGTCGCATTCGCAGGTGGGCCCGTCGTCTGGCGTACAGGGCAGGTCGAAGCGCACGCTGAAGGTCGCCGCCGCCGGCGGTTCATCGGCGCGCACGTCCAGGCGCAGGACCGCATCCACGGGCACCGAAGAGAAATTGACTATCGCGGCGTGCCAACGGCCTGCCTGAGGCGGACGCACGGCGTGTTCGGAAACAGCGATGAATTCCTCGTTGCCGAAGCTGATCGATTGATAGTGGGACAAATCGGCGAGCCATTCGAAGCTGCGCTCGATGTTGGCCGGTGCCAGCCCATAGCTGTTGGCGTCCGGGAAGGGCTCGCCATAACGCACAAACAGATCCAGATCGGTGTTGAAGGTCGGGGTGCCGTCCAATTCCAGGCGGAATTTGCGCACCCCGGCCGGCAAGTCGAAGAAGAAGGCGTTGCTGTAGGTGTTGGCCGGAATCGTAAAGCTGACGCTGATCTCGTCTTCCAGACGCACCGTTTCGGCGGCCTGGATAGTCGGGCTGAGCAAGATCAGCAGGGTCGCGGCACAGATCACGCCGGTCATGATCCGGTACTTAGTCATGACGGTGCTCCGCGTGCGCCTGCTCAGCATGGTGAACCTGATCGCAATGCAGATGCGGCTGGCCCTGCTCGTCCAGCTCAACGCGGGTTTCGAAGCGTATCGGCGCCTCTGTCCCGGCCTGCTTGTGGGCGCCAGACAGGCGTCGCTTGGGCGCGGCGGGGTCGGCGGACAGCGGATGAAACTCCGGTTTGACGCTGCGGATCTGCTCGGCCTGAGCCGTACCCTGGAGCAGCAGGACCGCCGCCGCCAACATTATGGATTTCATCGTATTGCTCCCATTGCTATAGTCCACGCACAAGCCGTCACGAGGCCCGATTCCCGGGCGATCAGTCATTCCACAACGGCATAGTCTGACACGCCAGCGTGCATACGACGTTGACTTCCGGCCGGTTTGACTTCATGGAAACGAACGCACCTGTTGCAAGAAAGCAACAATGTTGCATTCATCGCGAATTTTTCTTGACCCATCTGTTGCGTCGGCGCTAAACTGGTGTTGGTTCGGAGCAACACTCCAGCTTCCGACCAAGGGCTTCGAGGGTTATGCAGGCTAGAGCAGCTTCCAAGATCTTTCGGGGGGTATCAGGTGTGAGCCTGATGCTCCCCTTTTCTTTGCTGATTGCGGCGCAATCGGCAAGCGCCAACGCGCCGTCCGTGCTGCGTGGTGAATGGAAGCAGATCGCCTCGCAACGTCTCACCCCGAATTATTCATGGGCGCAGCCAGCGCCCGTCGGTCGTCGTTCCAGCACTTCTCGTCTGGGACTGCGCGCCGAGGTTGTGTTCCCGCTGCGTCTGGGTGGACAAACTGTCGAGGTTGGCTTCGCCAATCAGTTCGACAACGGCGTGGAACGTTTTGAACAAAGCACGCGCTGGGGACGTCAGCGTGGTCAGTTCGCCGGCTTCGGTTTTGGCGAGTCAATCCTGACCCCGGGTTTGTCGGCGTCTGTAGGCGCGTCCCGTTTCACCGTGGAAGCGATCCTGGCGCGTCAGCAGTATTCCAGTTTCGGCCTCGGTCTGGGGCAAACCGTCATCGCTGATCGCAACGTTCAGGGCCTTGCGGCAGGCGATGAAGTGTCCACCGGCTCGGGTATAGCGGCGACCTGGGAATTTGCCCTGAATGATCGCATCGCGCTGTACACCTCGGCCCGCACTCAGGTGGATATGGACCCGCTGCAGCGCCACCGCGGCCTGTACGGCGATCCGGGCGATTTTGATATCCCTGCTGGTGCCGGTGCCGGTCTGTCTACTCGGCTGACCAACAACAGCTGGCTGCAGCTGGGCGTTGAACGGGTGTTCTACAGCGATGTCCAGGGCTTCACCTCGCAGTCCTTGCCTCGCCGTTTCCTCAATCTGCTCGGCGACAGCACCAGCCCGGTGTTCGAATGGCAGGACCTGACCGTTTACTCCGCCAGTATCGGTATGCAGCCGTCCGAGGATTGGACCTTGGAGCTGCGTTACAGCACCCAACAGCAGCCCGAACCCACTTCGGCGCTATTGCGGCGGGCGCTGGAAGACGAGTTCACCGACCAGAACTTCGCCCTCGGCGTGACCCGCCGCGTTGGCGACGCCTCCCAGCTCACCTTCAACGCCAGCTACGCGGCGCGTGAGTACGTACTCGGCATGCCGACCTATCAGGCCAACGCCGAAAGCGGCGAACAGATCGAGTTCGAAGCGGTCTGGCAGGTTTTGTTCTAGTTCAGCGGTTTTTCCACGCCACTTTCTGCAGCCGAAGGTGTTCGGCGGCGTTGTTGCGTTGGGAGGGCCCAGGGCCCAGGGCATAGGGCCCAGGAAGAGCGCCCAGCCCGCGCGATGTTCGCTTTTTGGGCCCTGAGCCGCGTTCCTCGCTGAGCGCCAGGGAAGAGCGCGATGTCCGCTTCTTCGCCGTGAGCGGCGTTCCTCGCTGAGCGCTATCGAAAACGCGACCAACCCGCGAACCGCCGACTTCTCCGGCCTTGGAGCCCCGTTGCTTGCCGTAAGGCCGGCAATCAGCGCATACGCCACAGGTTGCCGGCTTCCTGGGCCCTAGGCCCTGAGCCCTGGGCCCTAAACTCAGCCCTCAGCCCTCAGCCCTCAGCCCTCAGCCCCTAAAGAACCTCCGAGGCAAAGTCAGCCAAACGCGAGCGCTCGCCGCGGCGCAGGGTGACGTGCGCACTGTGCGGCCATTCCTTGAACCGATCGACGGCGTAGGTCAGCCCGGAGGTGGTTTCGGTCAGATAGGGTGTGTCGATCTGTTCGACGTTGCCCAGGCAGATCATCTTGGTATTGGGACCGGCGCGAGTGAGCAGCGTTTTCATCTGCTTGGGAGTGAGGTTCTGCGCCTCATCGATGATTACGTAGCGCGACAGGAAAGTGCGCCCGCGCATGAAATTCAGCGAGCGGATTTTCACTCTTGAGGCCAACAGATCATTGGTCGCCGCGCGTGCCCAGGTGCTGCTGTCCTGAGGACTGGCGAGTACTTCCAGGTTGTCGTGCAGGGCGCCCATCCACGGTGTCATCTTCTCCTCCTCGGTGCCGGGAAGGAAGCCGATGTCGTCGCCAACCGGCACGGTGGCGCGGGTGACGATGATCTCCTTGTACAGCTGCTGGTCCATGGTCTGCGCCAGGCCGGCCGCTAGAGCGAGCAGGGTCTTGCCGGTGCCGGCGGTACCGAGCAGGGTAACGAAGTCGATCTCCGGATCCATCAGCGCGTTGAGGGCGAAATTCTGCTCGCGGTTGCGCGCACTGACCCCCCACACCTGATGCAGATTGCCGCGATAGTCCCGTGCCAGCTGCAGTACAGCGTGCTCGCCCTCGATACGGCTGACCCGCAGTTCGACGTCGTTGTCTTCAGGCAGATACAAGCACTCGTTGGCCGACCAGCGCTCATCCTCAAGCAGCTTCAGCCGATACCAGGTCTGGCCGCGCTCGGTCCACGACTCCAACTCCGGGTGCAGGGACCAGAAGTCAGTCGCCAGCTCACGCACGCCCGAGTAGAGCAGGCTCAAATCATCCAGCGCGCGATCGTTCTCATAGTCTTCGGCCGGGATCTTGTGGATCGTCGCCTTGATGCGCAGGTTGATGTCCTTGGTGACCAGCACCACGGCCAGGTCCGGCTGCGCGTGCTTGAGCTCCAGCACCGCGTGCAGGATCTGATTGTCCGGCAGCACGGTGCCGAAGTCGTTGCTACTGGTCTTGGTGCTGTTGGTCTGGAAATACAGCTTGCCGCGCGGCGTATGGCGGCCCAGATCCAGCCCGCCAGGACGATTGAGCGGAACGCCTGCCTCCAGCATGCGCTCGCCGTGGTCCTCCACCAACTCGCTCAGAAAGCGGCTGACCTGGCGGACGTTGCGAGAGACCTCGGACATGCCCTTCTTGGCGTGGTCCAGTTCCTCCAGGACCATCATCGGCAGGAACACATCGTGCTCTTCGAAACGGAATAGCGCGGTCGGGTCGTGCATCAACACGTTGGTGTCGAGCACGTAGATTCGTGATCGGGTCATCGGCACGCTCTGCGGCATCTGGGTTTTAGGGGTCAGGCCAGTTCTTTGACGCTTTGCATGACTTCATCGACATGACCAGGGACCTTGAGTTTGCGCCACTCGCGGACCAGCTTGCCCTCGCGGTCGAACAAAAAGGTGCTGCGTTCGATGCCCATCACCTTGCGTCCATACATGTTCTTTTCGCGGATCACGTCGAAGCTCTCACACAGACTCTGGTCGGCATCGGAGATCAATTCAAACGGCAGGTTCTGCTTGGCACGGAAGTTCTCATGCGACTTCAGCGAGTCCCTGGAAATGCCGTAGATCTGCACGCCCAGCGAACTCAGTTCCGGGTACGCCGAGGCAAAATCCACGCTCTCACGGGTGCAGCCCGGGGTGGAGTCTTTGGGGTAGAAGTAGAGAATCAGGGGTTTGCCGATGAGGTCTTTGCTGTGGACTTGCAGGCCGCTGGTTGCTGCGGCGGTGAATTCAGGCAGGGAACTGATGGTCAAGTGCGGTCACCCTTTGATCGGTTCAAGAATGGCATCAAGGTTGAGGGTATCGCAGAACTCCAGGAACTCATCGCGCAGGGCGGAAATGTGCATGGTCACCGGAATACCGATGGTGATCTGCGCACTGAACATCTCGGCCCCGGTTTGCGATGCGCGATAGCGTGAACTGGAGAGATTCTCGATGGTCACGCTGCGCCGGGCAAAGAAGTCAGCGAGCTGATAGAGCACCCCGGATTGATCGGCAGCGATCACCTCCACGGCGTAGGGAAGCGTGGTGCCAGCTAGTTCGCGCTGCGAGGTGCGCCGGCTGCTCAGACTGATCTGTTCGTCGCGGGCCAGACGCGCCAGCGCGCTTTCAAACTTGGCAATCGCATCCCAGCTGCCGGTGGACAGCAGCAGGGCACAAACCTCCTGTCCGAGCATCGACACCCGTGCTTCCATCAGATTGCAGCCCGCGTCGACCACGCGCTTGCCCAAGACGGTCAGCAGCGCGGTACTTTGCGGCGCTATAGCCGATACCAGAAGGTAGTTTTCAGGGACCGAGGGTCGGGACTTGCTGGCACTCAAGGACAGTCAGCTCCAGAACGAAGAACTGCAGGATCGGACGGTAATAGTTGTCGCGCGGCCGGGTGCGCCGATGGCGAGCATACTTGTCAGCCTCCGGACGCCGCAAGTAACATCCCGCGGCCCCTGGCCTTTATAAGGAAGCTCGTTGCAGCCGCGCGGCAGTATTTGTGCCCTGATCACCCCATTTGACGCCACCGATGCCGTGGACCTGGCGCGTTGGGATGATCTGCTGGCCCTGCATCGTGAGGCCGGCACCAGCGCCGTCGTGGTTGGCGGATCCACCGGTGAGTCAGGAGCGCTGGAGAGCGCCGAACTGGTGGCTTTGATCGAACGCGCAGTGAACCAGCCGCGCGGTCCGGCGATCTGGGCTGGCGTGGGCGCGGTATCGACGGGCAAGTGTGTGCGGTTGGCCGAGCAGGCGCAGCAGGCTGGCGCGCAGGCCCTGTTGGCCGTGACGCCCTACTATTCCAGGCCCACCCAGACTGGATTGCTACGCCACTATTTGACCCTGGCCGATGCGGTCAGCGTGCCGATCGTGCTCTACAACGTGCCGCCGCGCACCGGTTGCGATCTGCTGCCCGAGACCGTAGCCGAACTGGCCCAGCACCCACGCATCGTCGGCATCAAGGATGCGGTGGCCGATTCTGGTCGGCTTCAGGCGCTGTTGGCCTTGCGGGATTCACAATCGACCACGCAATTTGCGATCCTCTCCGGTGACGATGAGACTGCCGCGGACTGGATCAACGGCGGTGCCGACGGTGTGGTCAGCGTTGCCGCCAATGTGGTGCCGGCGCTGTTTGCGCAGATGTCGGCGCTGGCTCTAGCCGGAGATCATGTCGGCAGCAGCGCGCTTGATCAGCGCCTGCAGCCGCTCTACCGGGCGCTGTCGCTGGCGCCCAACCCAATTGCCATCAAATGGTTGGCGGCAAGAATGGGGCTTTGTGGCCCTGCCTTGCGCCTACCCTTGACCGAACTGGAGACACGTCATGAATCGCCCCTCGCCGCTGCCTTTGACCGGGCCATCCATGATTGAGTACGGCCGTATGCCGAGTAATGCCGCAAAGCGCCTGGTGGTGCTGCTGTTGGTAGCAGCAACGCTGCTGAGCGTCGGTGGCTGCAGCTACTTCAAGAAAAAGGATCGCTACGTGCAAAGCGGCGAGATACCCGCCATGCGCGTTCCCGGTGACCTGGACACGCCCGGCTATGATCCCAGCCTGACCGTGCCTGCTGCCAACAATCAGGCGCTGCTGGCGGGCGCGGATCTGGCCCCGCCGCCGCTGGGCTCGGCCGGCCCTGGGGGTAGTGGTGTGCTCGGTACGGGCCGCACCAGCGTCAGCTTCCCTGACACCCTGGACAACGGCTGGCGCCGGGTCGGACAGGCGATCGAGCGCAGCGGCGCATTTGCGATACTGGAGCGCGATCGCGAACAGGCCAGCTACAAGGTGGGTCTGCCGGCACCGATCGTGCGCGATCCGCGTCCGTGGTGGAAGCGCACGCTGGGCTGGGGCGAAGAGCCGGAGCAGACCACTTCATCGGAAGTGATGGTGAAGCTGAGCGAACAGGGCTCGCAGATACGCGTCGACATCTACGATCTGGGCGGCGAACTACTGATAGACGACCGTGCCAAGCGCGTGATCGCGATTGTCGAAGATCGGTTGGGATTGGGTTGAAGCCGGATCAACGGCACGCGCGCGAGATAGGTCCGCGCGGCGCTCCAGGTGGGTGCCGCTACCGCTCCAACAGCTTGAGCTTGTCTGGCCGGTTCTCCCATTCCTTGGCGTCGTCTGGCGCCTCCTTGCGGGTGGTAATGGTTGGCCAGTCTTTGGCCAATTCGGCGTTCAGCTCAAGGAAGGACTCCTGGCCCTCGGGCAGGTCGTCTTCGGGGAAGATGGCGGTGATCGGGCATTCCGGCTCGCACAGAGTGCAATCGATACACTCCTCCGGGTCGATGACCAGGAAGTTCGGACCTTCCTTGAAACAATCCACCGGGCACACCTCGACGCAATCGGTGTACTTGCACTTGATGCAGTTCTCGGTGACGACGAAGGTCATGGGCTCAACCGGTCTGACGAGTAGAAGTGGCGCTCCCTACGAGGATCGAACTCGTGTTCCAGCCTTGAGAGGGCTGTGTCCTAACCGCTAGACGAAGGGAGCGCAGGTCAATCGCGGGCGTCGAATGATAGCGGTTCGCGGTCCGCGCGACAACGGCAACGGACAATGGCCGCGCAAATGAACGATGCTGGTCGCCGTGCAAGGTAGCGGTGACGGCACAGGAAGCAATGAGCAACAACGATGAGTGAGTGCAAGCGGATCGCCCGAGACCAGCACAGCGTGTCTCGCAAAGGAATGAGCAGTGCCGCAGTGAGGGTTCTCTATGGCCTGCATGAAGCGGGCTATGAAAGCTATTTGGTTGGCGGCGCGGTGCGCGATCTGCTGCTGGGCGGCGCGCCCAAGGACTTCGACGTGGCCACCAACGCCACGCCAGAGCAGGTCCAGCAGGTGTTCAGGCGCTGCCGCTTGATCGGTCGCCGCTTCCGCATCGCCCACGTGCGCTTTGGCGCCGAGATCATCGAAGTAACCACCTTCAGGGGCGGCAGCGATGGGGTCGACGAAGACAGCGAGCACCGCCAGGTTGAGGACGGTCGGATCCTGCGTGACAACGTCTTCGGTACGCTGGAGGAGGACGCGCTGCGTCGCGACTTCACCGTCAACGCGCTGTACTACTCCATCGCCGACTACAGCGTGCTCGATTTCGCCGGCGGTCTGGAGGATCTGAAGGCCCGCCAGATGCAGCTGATCGGCGATCCGGAAGTGCGCTATCGCGAGGATCCGGTGCGCATGCTGCGCGCCGCGCGGCTGGCGGCCAAGCTCAAGTTCGACATCGCGCCAGCAACCCTGCAGCCGATGGCCGAACTGGCCCCGCTGCTGGACGACATTCCCCCGGCGCGGCTGTTTGATGAGTCGCTGAAGCTGTTCATGGGCGGCTATGCGGTGCTCAGCTATGCAAAGCTCGAGGAGCTGGATCTGCTGCGCCACCTGTTCCCGGGGCTGGCCAAGGTCAGCGCCGCTCACCGTGAGCTGATCCTGGCTGCCCTGGCCAGTACCGATGCCAGGGTCGCGGTGGACAAGCCGGTGACCCCGGCCTTTCTGTTTGCCGCGCTGCTCTGGCCGAACTATCAAAAGCGTATGCAGCGGCACGCCGAACTCGGCGTCGAAGACTGGATACATGCCGCGGCGGAGGCCGCAGAGCGGGTCTTCGCCGACACCGCCAAGCGGGTCGCTCTGCCACGGCGCTTCAGTTCAGTGGCCAAGGAGATCTGGCTGCTGCAGCCGCGATTCGCGGCGATGGGGGTGGGCAGGGCCAGGCGACTGCTGCGTCACCCACGCTTTCGCGCGGCCTACGATTTTCTGCTGCTGCGCGCGGCCACCGAGCCCGAGCTGGCTGCGCAAGCGGAGCGCTGGACCCTTGCGCAAGAGGTTGAAGGGGCCGATTTCGATCGATTGTTCCAGCCCGGCCGCGGCGCCGCTGCTGGCGCTGACAGTGATCACGACGGCGCCGACGCCGACCCCGCCGCACCCAAGCGCCGCCGTCGGCGTCGTCGGCGCAAACCCAAGGGCGGCGCGACCGCCGCCAGCGAATGAGTTCTGCGCAGCGCGCCTATGTGGCATTCGGCGCCAATCTTGCTCAGCCCGAACAGCAGCTGCGCCAGGCCGCAGCGAAGCTGATCGCCCTGCCGCAGGTCAGCGAGTTCGTCGGTTCCTCGCTGTATCGCAGCGCGCCCATCGGCGGTCCCAAACAGTCTGACTACCTCAACGCGGTGGCCAGCCTGTGCTGGGACGGCGACGCTGAGCAGCTGCTGGACGCGCTGCTGGCCATCGAGACCGAGGCCGGGCGGATCAGACAGGCCGGCCAGCGCAATCATCCACGCACGCTGGATATGGACCTGCTGCTATACGGCGATGCGCAGTTGGCGCTGCCGCGCCTGCAGATACCGCATCCGCGCATGGGCGAGCGCGCCTTCGTGCTGGTTCCTCTGGCCGAGATCACTCCTGATCTGCAGATTCCCGGCCTGGGTAGCCTGCAGCAGCTGTTGCCCGCAGTGGCCGATCAAGGCCTGGCGCCGATTGACGGGGCCAGGTTGGGCGAAGCACTCACCGACGCAAGCTAGCCTGCAGCCGCGACGCTGCGCGTTCTACTGGGCCCTGGGCCCTACTCCCTGGGCCCTGTTCCCCCATGAGTTACCATGTTGCACTGCGACATGACGGATCAGGAGCGCGACTTGTACGCCAATTTGCCCCCCATCGACCGTAAAACGGTGACCGCACCGGGATTGCGAGTCGCCAAGCAGGAAGGCCGCAAGATCGTTGCCTTGACCGCCTACGACGCCAGCTTTGCCCGTCTCCTGGACGAGGCCGGTGTCGACCTGGTGCTGGTCGGTGACTCGCTGGGCAATGTAATCCAGGGTCGCTCGACTACGCTGCCGGTCAGCGTGGACGACATCGTCTACCACACCCGGGCGGTGGCGCAGGGTCTGCAGGCGGCGCTGCTGGTTGCCGACATGCCGTTTCTGAGCGCGGCGACCGATGAGCGCGCGCTACACAATGCCGGGCGCATGCTCAGCGAAGGTGGCGCGGCAATGGTCAAGCTGGAAGGCGCTGGCGCGATGGTGGATCGGGTCGCGCTGCTGGTGGCCAATGACATTCCAGTGTGCGGACACCTCGGTCTGACTCCTCAGTCGGTGCATCGACTGGGCGGCTACAAAGTGCAAGGTCGTGACGAACAGGCGCGGCAGCAGCTGTTGGCCGACGCCCAGTTGCTGGCCGACGCCGGCGCCAGCGCGTTGGTGCTGGAGTGCGTGCCCACCGATCTGGCCGCCGAGGTCAGCGCCGCCATCGCCATTCCGACCATCGGCATCGGCGCCGGGCCGCACTGCGACGGGCAGATCCTGGTGCTGCAGGATCTGCTCGGCATCAGCGCCGGGCGCCGCCCGCGCTTCGTCAAGGACTTTTCCGAAGGCCGGTTGCCGATTCGAACTGCGCTGTCGGCCTATGTGACGGCGGTGCGCGAAGGCAGCTTCCCGGATGCCGAGCACAGTTACGGCTGAGAGCAAAGAAAGGGCCCAGGGGGCGAGGGCCCAGGGCTCAGATGGCGTAGCCGCTACGTAAGGTCGGAAGCCGTGTTGCGGACCGCGGGGTTCCCGCCCGCATCGCTCCTGGTCCGAGCCTGGGGCGAAGGCCAGGGGTCGAGGCAGATGCAGCAACGTAGCGCGCTCTCCTGGGCCCTATGCCCTGGGCCCTGTGCCCTTTCTTTCCCCAGCCTTTAGCTACGACTTCGGCTGTAGCACCAAACGGTACAAGCTTTCGCCAGGCAAGAATGGCGTCGGCTGGCCCTCCGCCCAATCATCGTGGCCGCTGCCGTAGAAGGGCGAGAGCGGGTGGCCGCTCTGGCCGCCGGGCATGTGGAACAGGCCGTGTTCCTCATGGCCGGGGGCGACCACCAGCCGCTCTGAAGCGCCAAACGCCGGGCCCTGCACGCGCGGCATGTTGCTGTCGCCGGGCAGTTGATGCACTGGCATGTCCAACAGCCAGCTCAGCGCCGGAACCGCTCGCGACAGCGGGTGGGCGATGGCGCTGGTGTTGCGTTCGCCCCAGGTTTGCTCGGCCAACTCGCCCGCCGGTGCGAGATCGTCGGCGGCGCTGAGCAGCGCTTCGGCCAGCAGTGCGTCGTAGTCCTGCCACGGTGATCCAAGCAGATGCGGCGGGCGTTCGCGCAGCAGCTGCCATACCGCGCCCTCGCTCTGCGGAATACGTGGCCACTCAAAATCAGCCACTTCAGTGCGTATTGCCACCGCAAAGGGCGCCAGCAGGCGCTGGTGGGTCTGCAGTCGGAACGCCCTGACCAGCCTGTAGGCGGTTGAATCCACGGCCGCCTGGCGATTCCAGCGCGCCGCGACTGCGGCTATCTCTACGCCGCGAGGCGTGTTCGGCATGCGCTCCGCCGTCGCGCTGAGCAGGTGCCACCAGGGTTCCAAGAACAGCGCCTGATCATCGAGTTGGATGGCGCGCAGGTCGCTTTCGCTGACGCTGCGGAGTGCGCGTAGTCGATCGCGGATTTGTCCGGCGCGGGCGCCGAGGTCATAGCCGCCGTCGCCGAGCAACTGCAGCGCCTGGTCACTGACGACCCTGTTGTTCGCGGTCCACAGCCGATGATCGTCTGGATTGATCAGCCGCGGCCGCGCATCGGCTGCCAGCCAGTCGCTCCAGATCTGCTCCGCAGCCGGGGCCTGGATGGGCAGGGCAGGGTTGGTTTGGAACTGACGCTTTGGGATCGGTCCGATCAGAGTCCAGGCCAGATCGCCGTGGCGATCAACCACCAGCAGATTCTGCGCCGGCATGCCGGTTCGCTCCGCTGCCGCCAAGGCCTCGTCCACGCTGTGGGCCGCCGCCAGATGGGCCACGCCCAGATTCATCGCACCGGGCAGGTGGGCCACCCAGCGCAGCGCCAACGGCGCACCGTCTTCGCTGGCGATCAGCGGGCCCCAAACGGTCTCGCGCACCTGCAGCTTCTCCGCGTCGGCGCCGGCCACAGCAATCACCTCCTGGTGATCGATGAAGGGCTGCGCGGCAGTCGCGGTCAAATAGCGGTCAGGGTTGCCGGGATCGACCTGCACCTCGACATAGTCGAACCAATCGCCATAGCTGTTGGTGTAACCCCAGGCCACATGACCGTTGCTGCCGGAGACCACGCCGGGCAGACCGGGCAGGCTGACCCCGCAGACCCGCTCGATGGCAGCGCTGGCGTCGTACAGGCAGAGGCGAAACCAGATGTTGGGTACGCCGTGGCCCAGGTGCATGTCGTTGGCCAGGATCGCGGCGCCGTGGCCGCTGATTGCCCCGCCGACGGCAAAATTGTTGCTGCCGATTTCGCTATGTACTCCCGGATCAAGCACCGATGCCGGTGATGACGAGGTCGCGCTGATCCCCAATCCGGTGCTGGGCGGCGGGGCGGCATCAAAGGACTCGGTGGGCAGCACGCGGGCGTCAAACTCGGCTGCCGTAGGCAGTGCGGGCTCGGCGCTGGTATGCCCTAGCAGCGGCGCATCCCAAGCGGTGCCTGGACGGAGCAGGAAGGCGCTCACGG
>JAUIFV010000023.1 GCA_030430155.1 Gammaproteobacteria bacterium | reverse complement strand
CTGCTGCGTACCGTGATCGACAACCTGCCGGACCATATCTATGCCAAAGATCGTGATCATCGCTTTATCCTGGTCAACAATGCGCTGCGTAAATGGTGGCCGACACATACGACATTTATCGGTTTGACAGATGCCGATTTTCTCATACCGTCACATTGGCAAAGCTCCTGGGGTATGGCTGTTTTGGTCTTTCCGGCAGATGGCAATCAGGTGTGCCCCCGGGGTGGCGATCGAACAGACTGCGACGATTACGCCTATAAGCTGGTAGTTGAGGCAGTGGCTGACACCTACGAGCCGGACCATAACCACATTACTGCAACGTCGCTCGTAGCAGGGGAGGAACCTCAAGTACACACATTTCATACCAACGGTGATGTGGATTGGAAGGTCTTTTCCTTGCCGCCCGGTGTTCGTGCGGATGTATTGTTGGAACCTGAGCAATACGGAACCAACCAGTGGCGTTCGGAAGTTTTCGTTGCCAACGAAGCAGGAACCGCGCTTGAGTTGGCCCCCACTACTGGTGGAATGACGAATGCGGGTTATTTCGGCGCTAGCTCCTTGACGCTGACCCAAACAAATTTGACGTCAGCTACGCGAAGTTACTGGATCAAGACCCGTGCCGTGCAGAGCAATTTTCTTGGTACGCCGACCAAGTACTTGGTGAGCTCTACTGTGGATGCGGGTGGTCCGCTACCGGATCAGTACGAGCCGGACGGTAGTCATGTCGAAGCTGAGTCATTGCTGGCAGGGGCGCCCCCCCAGGTTCATAGTTTCCATTCCGCCGGTGACGAGGATTGGACTACTTTTGCGTTGGCTCCAGGTTACACCGCCGATATCTTTCTGCAGGCTTCTGCGCAGGGTGGACCTGATCGATGGCGTACGGAGATCTATGTGGCCAATGCTGTGGGTAACGCGTTGGAACTGGCCCCGGATACTAGCGGAATGTCCAACTCTGGAAATTTTGGCGTAGGGGCTTTGGCACTTTCGCAGACGAATCTGGGTTCTTCTGCTCGAGTGTATTGGTTGAAGACGTTTGCACTGGATCCTAGCTTTACCGGTCCAGATAGCGAGTACGCGATTCACTCTGAGGCGTACGAGTCGACGCCTCAGGCTGACGCATATGAACCCGATCAATCTCATACAGAAGCGTCATCGATAGTTGCGGGTCAGGCGCCGCAGGATCACAACTTCCATCAGTACGCTGATCAGGATTGGGTGACGTTTGCCCTGCCGTCGAACACTTCTGCAGAGGTTCACCTGCAGGCTTTGGCTACGGGTACTTTGGATCATTGGAGAGCTGAGATCTATGTCGCCAATGCTGCGGGAACCGCCTTGGAGTTTGCGCCGGAGGTCGGGGGAATGACCAGCGTCGGAAGTTTTGGCTCCGACTCTTTGACCCTGCGACAGAGCAATTTTGGCGCCGGCGACCGAGTGTACTGGGTCAAGGTCTACTCAATTGATCCCAACTTCATTGGCCTACAAAGCAGCTATTCGATCAGCACATCTGCGTCTCCCGCGACTCCTCAAGCCGACGCGTATGAGCCTGATCACGACCACGTCTCCGCCGAACCGCTGTACGCCGGGTCGCCGGCTCAGGAACACAGTTTCCACACTTATGCCGATGAAGATTGGACGACGTTTGCGGTTGGTCCAAACGTTTCCGTCGAGATCATCCTGGAGCCGTTCTCGTACTCTACAGGGTCTGACCAATGGCGGGCGGAAGTCTATGTCGCCAATGCCGCCGGCACCGCACTGGAGCTGGCTTCCAGCTCAGGTGGCAACGTCAGCGCACAGGATTTTGGTACACAGCCTGGTGTGCTCCGACAAACGAACTCTGGTTCCAGTACCCGTGTGTATTGGGTGAAGACGACAGGATTGGACCCGAGTTTTGTGGGGCCAACAAGTACATACTTCATCAGTTCGACAGTTCAGTAGCGTGAGGGTCCCCGCGTCGGCATAGGGCCGACGCGGGGGATGCCGCATTCGAATCTAGTAGTGGGCTGACGGCTCACGAATCTGATTGGGGCTTTGCGGTGGTGGATTATCCGCTGCGGTAAGGCGACACGCTGATCGTTCTGGCGGTCTTGAGCATACGATTCAGTTGCCGAACGTAGCCCTCCCCGATCCAGTCTGCCAAACTCCGCGGCTGTTTGCTCCCACGGACGGATGAAATGAGCGGCGGTTTGCGCGAATACCCCAGTCTGACCGCCCTGCGCGGCTTCGCTGCGCTGTGGGTGCTGGTCTATCACGCCTGGGTAGAGGCGGGGCCGCGGTTGATGCTGGTTCCGCTTGGATTTACCGATCTGGATATCACCTCGGCATTCTCGATGGGCTGGATCGGGGTGGACATCTTCTTCTCGCTGAGTGCGTTCTTGCTCGCCTTGCCCTTTGTCAGCGCGGCCAGGGAGGGTCGTGATCAGCCGCGCTTGCGCGACTATTTCCAGCGCCGAGTGCTGCGCATCATGCCGGCCTACTACGTGCAGCTGGCGCTGGTGTTGGGCTTTGTGTGGTGGGCGGAGGATCGTTTGGCGATCGCGCCTTCGGCGATTGCGGCGCACCTGGTGCTGTGGTTGAACATGGGGCCGCAGCCGGTGCCGCCGCTGGTTGGCGTCTGGTGGACGCTGCCGATCGAGTTCGGCTACTACCTGCTGCTGCCTTTCCTGGTCCCGCTGCTGACCCCCAAGCGCTGCATCTGGCTAGTGCTCAGCGCGATCATCATCACCGTCGCCTATCGCTACGGGATGTTCCAGTACGCGGTGGGCAAGGGCGCCAGCGTGGGCGAGAAGGTGGTACTGCTGGAGCAGTTGCCCGGTCACCTGGACCAGTTCGTGCTCGGTTCGGTGGCGGCGGTATGGATCGCTTCCCGGCCCGACTATGGGCGCAGTCTGGACGCCGGACGGGCGCGTTCGCTGACCATCATCGGCGTCGCCATCGTGATCCTGATGATGGCGCTGCTGCATTGGAACGTCATGGCCTACTGGGAAGGCCATCCGCTGCTGTTTTGTTTCCACCTGATCGTCTCCATCGGCGTGACCGCATTCATCATCGGCGCCTGTTCCGATCAGCATCCCGACCTGCGATTGCTGCGCTGGCGGCCGATGGTCTTTCTGGGCACGATCAGCTACAGCATCTACCTGTGGCACCAGCTGATCATCCAGTGGTTGGGCAAACAGGACTGGATCGCCTTGCCCACGCCCTACACGCTGCCGATGCTGCTGCTGATCGGTGGCGCGCTGACCCTGGTGGCGGCCTGGCTATCCTGGCGGCTGATCGAGGCGCCCTGTCTGCGCTGGGGACGCTCGGCCTTTCGTGGTGATGGGAAGGTGGGGAGCGGCTGAGACTGGTGGCAAGCGTGCTATGCGCGACTTCGTGACGGCTGCGGGGCGGGATCCGCTTGCGCCCATCCCGCCTAAGGTTCATCGTTGGGGGAGACCCGAATCTGGAGCGGCGCATGTCGACGATTGGTCGTCTGCTCACAGCACTGTTCGCGGCGCTGATCTTCGCCCTGATGCTGCCGCTGAGCTACTGGGCTGCCCAGGGTGGCAACTCCTTCGAAAGTATCGACGATCTGCTTAGGCAGGTCGGGCTGGGTGCGCTCATCGGTGCCGTGTTGGGGCTGTTGTTTCCCAAGGTTTTCAGGTTCTTCTTCGAAGCCATCATCAACGTATCCAGCCGATCATCGGGCCTCTGACTTGAATGCCTGATTGGCACCGCTCGGGCAGCGTGGCGCTTGGGGCCAGTTAGCCACCAGTCTCTCAGCGTGCCGTTGCGCCAGTCCCAATCAATCGCTACGGGAAAGCGGAACTGGCGTGCCTGTACTGCGCGCTCGACCCGGGCAACGTCCAGCGGATCGTCGCGACCGGCCTTGGGACTCCCTGACCAACTCACGCGCGCCGCGTTGCGAGTCCAAATCGTCTGCTGGTAGGCGCAGTCCCGAAAGGCATAGTCATTCTATGCCCGAGGGCTGCAACGCCGCAGCAGGCGATTTGGGCCGCAACCCTTCGGGACGACGCCTGAGAAGTCCGCCAGCTGCGTTGGACGTCTTGCCCAGAGCGCAGGCTATGACCTGCGACGCCGCCTTACTGGCGAACTTCTCAGGTGCCGTCGCGGCCACGTGTGTTGGTCAGGGAGTCCCTTGGGATGGAACACGCCGATCAGCTGCAGCCCGCGGTCGGCATATTCGTCGTGCAGCGCACGAAGTGCCGGGGCGCTGCTGGCGCAGAAGGGGCAGGTGTCGGTCCACCAGCGCACCAGCACAACCTGGCCGCGCAGCTCCGAAAGCTTCAGCGGCTCGGAGTTGAGCCAGGCGTCGAAGCGAAAGGGCGGTGCGGCGGCGCCGAGGCGGTCGTCGCCGGCAGAGCGATCCATTTCTGCCAGACCGCTCATCAAATCGGCGATTTCCGCGTCCGCCGCGTCGGCGCTGCTGCCATCGGCCAATAGCTGCTGGCGATAGTCCGCCCAGGAATGCACCGGGCGGATTTCTGTCGCTGCTGTGACGTTGGCCAAAGGCAGGACCACCGCGAGCAGCAAGATCATCAATCGCAACATGGCTCTGCCCCGACGGCTACCGAACTTTGGCCTGGGCGACGTTCTGCGCCCAGGCCTGGGTTGTCAAGCGGCTCATCTGGCGCAAGGCGCGCCTAGAGCCGCGCCGCGTCGGCGCGTTCGCGGATCTCGGCGAAGCTCCAGTCCCGGATCAGGTGCCCGTTCTCCCAAACCGTGACCATGGCGTCGTCATAATCGGTCGCCTCCGATACCTCGGCCAGCGAGATCGCACCGGCCGGTAGCGGCAGGGTTTGCAAGCGTCCGTCCTGGCGATCTCTGGCCAGGGTCATCCGGCCGCGCTTGCTGCGCTTGCCCTTGTCAGTGACCGGGTCTTTGTAGACATCGATCCACTGCCCATCGACGCGGGCCGCCGAGCACTTCAGCGCGAACTTCTGGGTGTCGCGGTCGACCTTCTGCAGCAGCGCGCCGCCCATCCCGAAGGCCAGATTGTCGGTGGCGTAGCCGGCGCTGGTGGCCCGCTCCAGGATGGCGCGAATGCTGTCGGGGTTGACGCCGTCGCCCTGGATCACCCGGACGTGATTGAGCACCTTGTAGCCCTTGCTGTTGAGCTGATGGCCGAAGGCCTGGCCGAGCAGATGCAGGCACTGGTGGACGACGTCCACCGGGTCGCCGGAGTCAGGACGGATGACCACGGTTGCCCCGGAATCGATCACTTCCTGTCTGAGCCGCTTGCCCCAGTGCTCGGTGATCGCGTGGTAGATGTCGTAGCTGTCGGAAACCACCGCGACGATGCTGCCCGGCTTGGCGAACTGGGCCAGCATGTTGCGATAGGCATCCACCTCGCGCTGCCGTCCCCAGCTGGTGATGGTGCTGTGTTCGGCCGCTGGTATGGAAAGCCCGGCCATTGGCTCGGCGTAGTACTCCCTGGCCGCGAGCAGGGCGAACACCGTGTCGGTGCCCATGAAATTGACCAGATGAGCCGAACCGCCCAGCGCCGCCGACTCCGCGCTGGACACGCCGCGGGCGCCGAAGTCGTGCAGTTTGAAAGGCAGCTGGCCTTCCGGGTCGTCGCTGGTGCGCTCGAGGAAGCCGCGCAGCACCTGCTTGACGTGCCAGCTGGTGGTGGCCACGGTCACGGGGTACCACAGGCGGAGCAGCATGGTTTCCAGGTAGGACGGCACCCAGTAGGCCGCCGGATCGGTGGACTCGATGGTGACCAGGGCCTGGTGGGTGGGCACGACGGCACCTTCGGGAACCGCACGAATGCGTATCGGCAGCTTGCCCTGGTGCTGATCGACGATGTAGCGCCAGCCCGACTCGTTGAAGGGCTCGCCGTGGGCAGCGAACAGATCGCGCGCCTGATCGACGTCGGCGTGGCTGATGGGCCGGCTCAAGTAGCCCTTGAGGATGGCCTGCAGACCGTAGAACAGGGTGCGGTCGTAGCGACCACCGCGCGATTCCACGTAGAAGAAGGTGGCATCGGTGCCGGGGGGATACTGCAGCCAGTGGCTGGCCTTGTAGCTGTCGGTGTTGAGCAGCAGGTTGTTGAGATATTGCATGACGGAAGCCCCTTCGCGTCGATGAAGCTGGCGGTCTATCCGCCAGCGGGAAGGTCGGGTCAGCCCCGACCGAGGAAGTATTCGAGGATGTGCAGATGGTCCTCGAACAGCTTGGAACTCATTTCCAGCGCTTCGCTGACCGGGATCCAGCGGGCCTTGTCGGTATCATCGCTGCGGCGCACCTGCGGTAGCGCGCCGGTCGGAAACTCGAAGTGGAAGGCGTGGGTGATGGTGCGGCCGCGCAGGCTACGCTCGGGGTGATCGAAGACCTGGCGGCCCTTGATCGAGCCCTTGAGCACCGGCAGCGGGATCTTCAGCCGGGTTTCCTCGCGTAACTCGCGCAGGCAGGACGAGAGCAGGTCTTCCTCCGAACCGACGAAGCCGCCGGGCAGGGCCCACAGCCCCTTGCCGGGTTCGGCGCGCCGCCGTACCAGCAGCACGTGCCCCGAATGCACCACCACCGCATCGGTGGTGACGAAGGTCGGCGCATAGGGGGCCTCGCACCAGGCCGCCTTGTACTTCTCGATGAAGGCAAACTCGGCCACCAGCTGCGCAAAGGCCGGCGAACCCTTGCGAAAGGCCTCCAGCATGTCGAACACCGGCGCCGGCACGTTGGCCTTGATCAGCATCCGACCGCCGCGGCTGTCGTCGGGGTCGGGATCGAACAGGTAGCTGCGCAGCTCGGTCGCCGACAGGGTGTCGGTGTGCTGCACGTCGACCAGAGTCCACTGCGGGAACTCGCGCAGGTAATAGCTGGAGGCGTCTTTGTCCTGCCCGATCAGGCCGATTCTGGGCTCGGATTCCGCGCCATCAGCCTTGATGCTCTCGCCGACCTTGCGCTGCACGGCGGCGACCCACTGACTCTCGTTGTAGAGATGGTCACGCAGGGGATGGATGATCAGCCGCGACTGGTCGGATTCCAGCGCCGACTGGATCATCACGCTGCGTTCGGCCACCGACCAGGGGTTCTTGATGGTTCGTGGGGTGTGGGCTGACCCGACCAGGAAGATCAGTTTCCTGGCGCGACTCAGTGCGTATCGCGCAACGGCAGCGTGGCCGTTGTGAAAGGGCTCGAAGCGCCCGATAAAAACCAGGTAATCAAAGTCCATGAGGCTCCCTCACGGTAAGTGGCATTCGGTCTATCCGATGGCCTTACTCCACTTTACGCCTCCTCGGTCAATGGTCAAGCAACCCGCTTTGATCGGTTCAGATTGCGGTCAGGCGACCGCGACAGAAAAAAGCGCGAGGAGTGCCTGGCTAATCCGTCTCCAAACCTTCCGCTGCCATCCGAACAGTTTCAGGATCGGAAAGGTCAGTGCGGCCTGCATGGCCAAGGCCAACAGCCAAGGCGCCAGCACGTAGTTGAACCACATCGCATCTGGGCTGATCAGGAAGTTCAGCGCGATCAATCCGGGCATCACGATCAGCAGTACCAGCAAGTGGATGTAGAAGCCTTTGACGTTCTCCATCTGCGCAATGGCCCGCGATTGTTCACGGTTGGCGCAGCGTAGGCAGCGCGCACTGCGGGCATTCGGGGTGGCGGTGAGGGTGGACGGTTGGTTGCTCATGCTTTGCTCCTGCTTCGGGCCTTGTCTGGCGGCCGCCGTTGGTGTTTGCGCAATCGATACTGCCCACGGGCCTGGAGGGGGACCACGACAGCAACCTGACGTTGACCCGACATGTCAAATGAATCAGTAAGTTGGACGTATTCGGTTCAAAGCGCTGCCGACGAATGCAGCGCCGAGTATTGGGTCAGCGCGTTCGCCACATTGCGATCGCGAGTCAATGCCGGCGCTGTGTAAAGTTCCTGTAAAGACTGGCGTTCGACTCGCATCGGTGCAGATCGGCGGGCAGACTATGCGGCTTTGATCCGCTCCGGTTTCCCGTCATGAGTGAGCAACCACGCCCTGTCGCGCCGCAGCGTCGGCGCTATGTGCCGGCGGTCGGCCCCCGTTTGCGCAAGCTGCTGGTGCTGCTGCTGGCTTTGTTTGCGATTCTGTCGGTCAACGCCACCTACCTGGGCGTGGTGACGCTGTCGGAGTGGCTGAGCGGGCAGACCTATCAGAACTATTTTTATCAGCTGATGTTTCTGGCCCACCTGCTGCTGGGCCTGGTGATCATCCTGCCGATCATCGTCTACGGCGCCATCCACATCAAAAACGCCTACAACCGTCCCAACCGGCGCGCAGTGATGGTCGGCTATGCGCTGTTCGCGGTGGCCATCGTGCTGTTGCTCTCAGGACTAACCCTGACCCGCGGTATACCGCTGGTCGAGCTGCGCGATCCGGGCGCTCGCAGCGTGGCCTACTGGGCGCATGTGCTGACGCCGCTGTTGGCGGTGTGGCTGTTTGTGCTGCATCGGTTGGCCGGACCGCGGATACGCTGGCGGGTGGGCGGCGGTATCGCCGCAGTGGCGGCGGTATTCGCGCTGGGGATGCTGGTGCTGCAGGCCCAGGATCCGCGGCGCTGGAACGAGGCCGGGCCGGCCAGCGGCGAGCAGTATTTCTTCCCGTCGTTGGCGCGTACCGCTACCGGCAATTTCATTCCGGCGCGCACGATGATGATGGACGACTACTGCGCCGAGTGTCATGCCGATGCGCATCAGAAGTGGTCGCACAGCGCGCACCGCTTCGCTTCCTTCAACAACCCGGCCTATCTGTTCTCGGTGCGCAAGACCCGCGAGTTCTCCATGGCGCGCGACGGCAACGTGCAGGCCGCCCGTTTTTGTGCCGGCTGCCACGATCTGGTGCCGTTTTTCTCCGGCGCCTTCGACGATCCGGATTTCGACGACGTCAACCATCCCACCGCGCAGGCGGGGATCACCTGCACCGGTTGCCATGCGATCACCCACATCAACAGCCAGCGCGGCAATGCCGACTACACCATCGAAGAGCCGACCCACTATCCCTTCGCCTTCAGTGACAACCCGCTGCTGGCCTGGACCAACCGGCTGCTGGTCAAGGCCAAGCCGGAGTTCCACAAGCGCAGTTTCCTAAAGCCGCTGCATCAAAGCACCGAGTTCTGCGGCAGCTGCCACAAGGTGCATCTGCCCGAGGAGTTCAACGGCTACAAGTGGCTGCGCGGGCAGAATCACTACGACACTTTCCTGCTCTCCGGCGTTTCCGGGCACGGCGTTAATTCCTTCTATTACCCGCCCAAGGCACAGTCCAACTGCAATGGTTGCCATATGCCGCTCAATCCGTCGGCGGATTTTGCCGCCCGCGACTTCGACGGCAGCGGGCAGCGCAGCGTGCATGACCACCAGTTCCCGGCCGCCAATACCGCCATTCCGCATCTGCTGAAGATGCCCGAGTGGGTCAATCAGGCCCATCGCGAGTTCCTCGAGGGCAGCGTGCGGGTGGATCTGTTCGGTCTCAAGCGTGAGGGCAGCATCGAGGGTGAGCTGATCGCGCCGCTGCGGCCGAGCGTGCCGGAGCTGCAGGCGGGGCAGCGGTATCTGCTGGAGACCGTGGTGCGGACCATGCGTCTGGGCCATCCCTTCACCCAGGGCACGGCCGATTCCAACGAGATCTGGCTGGATGTCATCGTCCGAGATAATGGCCGCATTGTCGGTCGCAGCGGCGGCATGGATCCGGCTGACGGGGCGGTCGACCCCTGGTCGCATTTCATCAACCTGTATGTGCTCGATCGCAACGGCAATCGCATCGACAGGCGCAATCCCGAAGACATCTTCGTGCCCCTTTACAACAATCAGATACCGCCAGGCGCGGCCGACAGCGTGCACTTCGCCTTTGAGGTGCCTGCCGATGCGACGGGACCGATCGATGTGGAAATCAAGCTGCAGTACCGCAAGTTCGATACCACCTACATGCGCCATTTCCAGGGCGAGCAATTCCGCTACAACGATCTGCCGATCACCACCATCGCCAGCGACAGGCTGCAGTTTCCGCTGCAGGCCGGGCAGCAGGTCAGCAACGCAGAATCGGAGATTCCGCTGTGGCAGCGCTGGAACGACTACGGCATTGGCTTGTTCCGCAAGCAGGGCAGCGGCGAGCTGCGTCAGGCCGAGGTTGCTTTCAGCGCGGTCGAGCAGTTGGATCGAGCCGAGGGCGCGCTGAATTTGGCCAGGGTCTATCTGCGCGAAGGGCGGCTGGACGATGCGGTGGCCGCGCTGGGCCGGGCGGCGCAGCACGCCACGCCGGCCTATCCCTGGTCGGTGACCTGGTTCAGCGCGCTGGTGGATTGGCAGAATGGCAACCTGGACCAGGCCATCGCGGGCTTCGAACGGGTGGCGGACACCGCATGGCAGGACGCCCGTGATCGCGGCTTCGACTTCAGCAAGGATTACACCCTGCTGGCGCAGCTGGCCGAGGCGCAGATCGAGCGTTCGCGGCTGGAGCGCGGCGATGCGCGCGCCGAGGCGCGGCACGGCTGGCTGGACAAAGCCATCGAGAGGCTCAATCAGGCGCTGGCCATCGACCCGGAGTTTGCCCGTGGCCACTATCTGCTCTCCCAGGCGCTGGCGCTGCGCGGCGACAGCGAAGGCAGCGCAAAGCACCAAGCGCTGCACGCCAAATACCGGGTAGATGACAACGCGCGCGATCGCGCCATCGCCGCGGCGCGCGCTGCCAACCCTGCCGCCGATCACGCCGCCGATGCGGTGGTGATCTACGATTTGCAGCGTGATGGCGCGTTCGAGCTGGCTCCGGAGGTATCGCCATGAGCGCATTCGATCCCAACCAGCGCGATGAGCACGATCCGGAATTGGATGCGCCGGTAGACGACCGGGTCATCGGCCGCGCATTGCGGCTATCGGTGGCGGCCGTGGTGGTCATTGCGCTGATCGCCGTTGGAATCTGGCTGGCGACTCGTAGCAAGCCGGTACAGACAGTGGTCGAAGAAGCGCCGCTACAGGCGCCGCAGGCCGCGCCGGCACCGACCCGGCAGCCGCCCGCAGTCTCCTTCACCGAGGTCGGTAGCCTGTGGGGCATCGACTTCGTGCATCACAACGGCGCCTTTGGTGATCACCTGCTGCCCGAAACCATGGGCTCGGGGGTGGCGATCTTCGACATGGATAACGACGGGCGGCAGGATCTGCTGCTGGTCAACGGCAGCGACTGGCCGGGGCAGCAGCCCACTCAGCCGACGCCGGTCTCAGCGCTGTACCGCAACGAGGATCAGGGCCGCTTCGTCAATGTGACCGCGGGCTCCGGGCTGGATCAGCCGCTGTACGGGACAGGCGTGGCGGTGGCGGATGTCGACGGCGATGGTCTGCGCGACGTGTACCTGACCGCGGTGGGCGAGAATCGATTGCTGCGTAACCTGGGTGGCGGCAATTTCGCCGACATCACCGCCAGCGCTGGGGTTGGTGGCGCGCAGGAGGCCTGGAGCACCGCGGCCCTGTTCTTCGACTACGACAAGGACGGGTTGGTCGACCTGGCGGTGGTCGACTACGTGCAGTGGTCGCCGGATATCGATGCCGAGATCGATTATCGGTTGACCGGCATCGGTCGCGCCTATGGGCCGCCGATGAACTACGCGGGCACGCTGATACACCTCTACCGCAATCAGGGCGAAGGCCGCTTCAGCGACGTCTCCGCCGAGGCTGGCGTGCACGTCACCAACCCTGCCACCGGGCTGCCGATGGGCAAGGGGCTGGCGGTTACCGCGCTGGATATCGACGCCGACGGTTGGCTGGATCTGGCGGTGAGCAACGACACCGTGCAGAACTTCCTGTTCCGCAATCTCGGTGACGGGCGCTTCGAGGAGATCGGCGCGGTCACCGGATTCGCCTACGACAACGCCGGCAACGCCACTGGCGCCATGGGTCTGGACGCGGCCTGGTACAACGACAGCGGCGATCTGGCGGTGGCGATCGGCAACTTTGCCAACGAAATGACCTCCTTCTATGTCGCCCAAGACGGCAGCAGCCTATTCACCGACGAAAGCATCGTATCCGGCATCGGTCCGGACAGCCGTCAGGCCCTGAGCTTCGGGTTGTTCTTCTTCGACTACGATTTGGACGGCGAGTTGGACCTGCTGCAGACCAATGGCCACATCGAATACCGCATCAACAGCGTCCAGCCCAGTCAGCACTACGAGCAGGCCTCGCAGCTGTTCTGGAACTGCGGCGCGACCTGCGCTCGGCCGATGGTGCCGGTCGCGGCGGACGCCAGCGGCGATCTGGCCAGACCCATCGTTGGTCGCGGCGCGGCCTATGGCGATCTGGACAACGACGGCGATCTGGACGTGGTGATCACCCAGGTGGGGCGCGCGCCGCTGGTGCTGCGCAACGATCAGCAGCTCGGCCACCACTGGCTGCGCGTGGTGCTGCGTGGCCAGCCCGGCAACGGCGATGCCATCGGTGCCGTGGTCAGTCTGACCACCGGTGAGAGCACCCAGCGCCAGCGGCAGATGCCCGGCCGCTCCTATCTGTCCTCGGTGGAGCCGGTGATCAGCTTTGGATTGGGCAAGGCCGATGTCGTCGACAGGCTGACCGTGCGCTGGCCTGATGGCAGCGAAACGGTGCTGGAGCAGGTGGCGGCCAATCAAGTGTTGGAGGTTGCACAGCGGGCCGAGTAGGCAGCGCGTCAGTCCACCAGCTTGTAGCCCAGGCCACGAACGGTCAGGATCCGCGTCGGCTGTGCGGGGTCGGCTTCGATCTGCCGGCGCAGCCAGCCAACGTGTACGTCCACCGTGCGGGTCGTGGGTAGGGACTCATAACCCCACACCTCGTTGAGCAGGCGGTCTCGCGAAAGCAGCTGGTTGGGGTGGCGCAGAAAGCAGCACAGCAGCTGATACAGACGCGCGGTCAGCTCCACCGCTTGGCCATCAACCGTGCAAACCGCAGAGATCAGATCCACTTCGATGGTGCCCACGCGCAGGCGCTGTGTAGGCGCGGCAGGAGCGAGCTTGGAGCGCCGCAGCAGGGCGTGAACGCGGGCGACCAGCTCCTGGCCGTCGAAAGGCTTGCACAGATAGTCGTCGGCGCCTTCGGCGAGCCCGCGCACCCGCTGCTCCACAGCGGCCATCGCAGTCAACATCAGCACCGGCGTATGCGCGTCGCGCTGGCGCAGCTGACGGCACAGCGCGTAGCCGTCGCCGTCAGGCAGCATCAGGTCAAGGATCACCGCATCGTAGCGACGCTGCTCCAGCCATGCCTGTGCCTGCACCGCGCTGCCGGTGGACTCCACCTCGAAGCCTTCGGCGCGCAGCCGATCGCCCAGGGTCAGCACCAGTCCCGGCTCATCCTCCACCAATAGTAGTCGCGACGGCATCGGTCAGCTCTTTGCATCGCCAAGCTTGGAAACATCCGCTTTTGAAGCGCTGCTCGCCAGCGGCAGTCGCAGCTCGAAGTGAATCTGTCCGTCTTGCAGGCGGTGGCGCAGGTCGCCGCCATAGCGCTGGCTGATAGCCAAAGTCAGGTTCAGACCCAGGCCGCTGCCGGGCTGATGGACGCTGCGCGCGTGCTGGCCGCGAAAAAAGGGTTCGAACAGCCGTTTCGCCTCGTCAGGCTGCAGTTCGCGGCAGTCATTGCTCAGACCCAGCCGCAACCAGGAGCGACGTATTTCGGTGTGCAGCCGCACGCTGCTGCCGGGATCGGCATAGCGCAGGGCGTTGCCGATCAGATTGCTGAGCATCAAGTCCAAATCGGTGGCGTCCACGGCGATCAACGGCATAGGTCCGCTGCAGTGCAGGCGCTGCCTTGCCTGCGCCTCGGCAAGCTTGTCCAGGCAGGTCTGCAGCGCAGTTGATAGTGGCGCGCTGCAGTCGCGGTGTGATCGGCCCTCGCCGCTGCTAGCCAGGACACCGGGGGCCAGCGCGTGCTCAACCAGCCGGCGCAGCCGCTGGCTGTGGTCGCGGATCAGTCGTCCGTAGGCCGCGACCCCTTCGGCGCTGGCGGTGATGCCCTCGGCCAGATTGGCTGCCGCCGAGTCGATTACCGCCAGCGGCGTACGCAGCTCGTGGGAAACCGTTGCGATCATGCTCAAGCGCTGCGCGGCAAGGCGGCGGCGCTGCCGGGTGACCATCCACAGCAAGCCGGCGCTGGCCGCCAGCAGCAGCAGGATCCCGGCGGCGACGATCAGATTGCGGTGCTTTAGTTTCTCGGCCAAGTCGGCCGCCGAGCCGGCGCGGTAGTTCAGCAACAGCGACCAATGGCCGGCCGCCGGCTGCCCAGGGAAGTTCGCTGGCGTCGGGACCGCCCAGGAATGCGCCGACGGAGACCGGCTCAACTCGGCAAGCACGGCATAGTCGCTGTCGGAGTCCCGGTTGAGTTCCGTCAGCAGCGCGCGCAGCGTGTCCAAGCGCAGCCGAGCGATCAGCGCGCCGTTGGTTGCCGCCAGTTCGGGCCTGGTTCGAACCAATGTGGGCACGATCAGCAGCGGGGCCCCGCCGTCGACCAACGCGCCGGATAGACCGCTGGGGCCGTTTGCCCAAAGCGGGGCCGCGGTCTGCGCCAGTTCGGCATAGCCGGACTGCACAAAGCGGGGGCGGGGGCCGCGCTCCAGTCGCCACACCGGGCCCAGGTCCGGATCGGCAGCATCGGCGACCCACAGCACCTGACCGAGGGCCGAGCGCCCTTCGGGCAGCGGCTGGGCGGCGTTCAGATCCAGCAGGCCGTTCTCATCGAGCAGCGATCTGAGCAGGTTCAGATGCTGCTCAACGACGGCATCGATGCGCGCCGCGGTGCCTTTGGCCAGCGTTTGCAGGGCTGCCTGCCGACTTTGTGCCTCGGCAATTCGCCATTGATCCAGCCAGTGGTACTGCAGCACCGCCAGCGCCAGCAGTCCGACCGCGAGCAGCGGTGCCGCAATCATTTCCACGGACAGCAATCGGCGGTCGGCGTGCATACGCCCATCGTAGCCACTATCGAGGCTGCGGGGAGGCGGCCTTTACCCGATTTTTACCGGGATTTTTCCGCGTCATTACTCAGCGCCGAGCTCCCGCTCTCAGACTGGCCGGATATCTTGCAGGAGCGTACCCATGTGCCGAGCCCCACTCCCGCTCGCCTTAGCGGCGACCCTGCTCGTGCTGCCGACGGTAGCGCTGGCCAACGGCTGCATTGTGGTGCGCCCGACCGCACCGCTGGTATTCGATCTGGGTGACGCCCATAGCGCCGAGCCAACTCGCTGGGAGTATGCGGTCAGCTATCGCTACCTGTATTCGGACCGGCACTTTCGTGGCTCCCATGAGGAGCCGCACCGACAGGAGCTGGAGACTGATGTGCGCAACAGCGTGCACACCTTCGACCACACCTTGACTTGGCAGATGGACGAGCGCTGGCGCTTCTCGGCATCGCTGCCGATCCAGCGCGCCAGCCGTTCTTCGCTGTACGAGCACGACCGGGTCAATCGCCACAGCATGCACGCCAACGGGATAGGCGATCTGCGCCTGATGGCCTACCGCAACATGCTGCTGCCCGAGCCGGGCAAGCCCGCGCGCGGCTTGACTCTGGGCCTGGGGATCAAGCTGCCTACCGGCAAGACCGATGTGAAGGACACCGCGTTTCGTCCCGGTGGGCCGGAGCGGCGCAATGTCGACCAGTCGATCCAGCCTGGTGACGGCGGTACCGGATTGATCGTGGAGATGCAGGCCTATCGCAGCTTCCTCAGCGAGCGCAATTTCGCCTTCTTCAGCGCCTCCTATTTGATCAATCCGCGCGAAACCAACGGCGTCATCACCCACCGCAGCGCCCCAGGCGAGGAGGTCATGTCGGTGCCGGATACCTATCAGGTCCGTACCGGCGTCGCCCGGGTGTTTTCGCCGGACAAGGGCGTGACCGGCGATCTGGCGCTGCGCCTGGAGGGCGTGCCGGCCGAGGATCTGGTCGGCGGCAGCGACGGCTTCAGACGGCCAGGCTACGCGCTCTACCTCGAGCCGGGTGTCAGCGTAGAACGTAGCGCCCACCGCTTCTCCTTCAGCCTGCCGGTCGCCATCGAGCGCAATCGGGTCAAGAGCGTGGCCGATCGCCGCAACGGGCGCCACGGCGATGCCGCCTTCGCCGACTATCTGCTTCAGGCCAGCTATTCCTATCGCTGGTAGCACGTCGGCCTTGGCGCCGTGACCCGCGGGCAATCAGACGGGCTACATCTCCGGTGCGTACAATGGCGGCGCAGCCACAGCGCACTGCGGAGGCGATGGCGTGTCCGACTCGGTTACCCAATCCCTGAGCTCGCTGACCCTGGGCGGGCAGGCGGCAGACCCAGCCGCTGTCGATGATGCCGATCAGTTTCAGCCCGGCGATCTGATTGGGCCCTACCGCATCGTACGGCTGGCCGGCGCCGGCGGCATGGGTGTGGTCTATCTGGCCGAGCAGCTCAGTCCGGTGCAGCGTCGGCTGGCGCTGAAATTTGTACGTCGCAAGGGCCTGGGCGACCTGGCCGACGCCTATTTCCTGGTCGAGCGGCAGGCGCTGGCGCAGTTGGATCACCCCGGAGTCGCGGTGCTCTATGACGCCGGTCGGCTCGGCGGGCTGCTCTATTTCGCCATGGAATGGGTCGATGGCGCGCCCATTGATCGTTACGTGGCCGAGCACGGTCTGGACAGACGCGCACGCCTGCAGCTGTTCATCCGCGCCTGTCGCGCGGTCCATCACGCTCATACCCGCGGCATCATCCATCGCGATCTGAAACCGGAGAACATCCTGGTCGATCAGGTCGACGATCGCCCGGTGCCCAAGGTCATCGACTTCGGTATCGCGCTGCTTGGCGACAGCGCGCTGCCGGGGACGGCCAAACCGATCCGAGACCGTGCCGGAACCCGCGCCTATATGAGCCCTGAGCAGAGCGAATCCGGCGCCGAAATCGACATCCGCACCGACGTCTACGCGCTAGGCGTGGTGCTCTATGTGATGCTCTGCGACCCGGATCGCAAGCTGGCCGGCGATACTGCTGAGCTTTCCGGTCGCGACGTCTACGATCTGCTCGGCCAGCTGCATTCGCAGCGCGCGATAGCCAACGCTCAGACCGGTCCTGAAGTCGCCGGTGCGGTGGTGGCCGAACTGCCGAGCGAGCTGCGCCACGTCATCGGCAAGGCGCTGGCGCCGGCCAAGGAGGATCGCTACGACAGCGCACTGGCGCTGGCCGAAGAGCTGGAGCGCTATCTCAACGGCTACGCCGTGCGCGCGATGCCGGCCGGGCGGTGGTATCGATTGCGCAAGTTCGTCGGTCGCCATGCCGCGCCGGTGGCGGCGATCGTCGCGGTGGTGCTGGCGCTGGTAGTCGGCCTGGGCGCGGCCCTCTACGGACTGCGCAGCGCTGAGATCGAGAGCGAACGGGCGCTGGTGGCGGCCGAATTGGCGCAGAGCGAGGCTCAACGCGCCGAGCGCATCGCCGACTTTCTGCAGTCCATCCTGGCCAGCGTCGATCCGTCGGTGGCCGGCGATCTGGACAAGACCCTGCTGCGCCGCGTGCTCGACGATGCCGCCGCCCGCGCGGCGACCGAACTGGACGATGATCCGGCGCTGCTGGCTAGCATGCAGGCGGTGATCGGTCGCAGCTATCGGGGCTTGGGCGACCCGCAGACTGCGGTGAGCATGCTCCGCCAGGCCAGCGCAGCGCAGCACCCGCCGGTGGCAGACACGGTGGACGATCTGGCCATGGCGCTGGACGATCTAGGTCAGGCCAAGGAGGCGCTTGCGGTGCTGGACGCAGCGCTGGACGAGCTGGGCAGTGCCGATGACTCGCGAAGCGCCGATCGGTTGCAGCTGCTCAGCAGCCGCACCGAATACCTGATGCGCGCGGAGAACCCGGCCGCGGCACTGGCGGCCGCAGAAGCGCTGCTGCCGCAAGTGGAGGCCGAATTCGGGCCTGACGATCAGATCACCCTGGGCCTGCGCTCGACGATTGCCCGAGCGCTCAGCGATGCGGGTGAAAGTGAGCGTGCATTGGCGCTCTTGGAGGACATAGCCGACCGCCAGCTGCGCACTTTGGGGCCGTCTGCCGCGCAAACGCTGCACGTCCAGGGGGCGCTGGCGATCGCCTATCTGCAGGCCAGACGCTTCGAAGATGCACTGAGTCTGATCAACGAAAGCGCGCCGCGGGCGCTCAAGGTCTACGGCGAGCAGCATCAGGCCATCTTGAGCCTGCATAGCCTCAAAGGCAGCGCGCTCAAAGGATTGGGCCGGATGGACGAGGCTGCCGAGGCCTTCGAGAAGGCCTATATCGGCTTCCTGGCCAAGTTTGGCGACAACCACCCGCACGTCATCGGCACCTCCTTCAACTACGCTCAGGCGCTGGTGGCGGCCGGACAGTTCGGGCTGGCCGACCCCTTGCTGAGCCGGGCCGCCGAGCAAGGGCCGGCGGTATTCGGTCCCGAACACCCGATACTGCTCGACATTGCACTGGCCCAGGGTAAATCGGCGTTGCGCGCCGGGCGCCGCGGCGAGGCCGGACGGATCATCGGCGAGGTTAAGCAGCAGGCCAGCGAGCGATTAGGTCCGGAGCACCCCATCGCCGCCGAAGCGGGTGAGCTGCTGGCCGAGCTGGAGGGCTCGGATTAGCCGCAGCACCACGAGCTGGTTGGTGGCGCCGACGGCACGCGATCAATGCGGTTCGTGCCTTACATCCCACCAGGCTCGGCGCATCGCGTGAAAGCTTGATGCACCATGCCCGAGTAGGATGTGGTGAGCGCAGCGAACCGCATCAACGGGCTCCCAGATAGCCAACACGCGTGCCCAACCGCGTTCGATACTCGTCGAATCGCCCTCTACAGGCCCACTTTCGCTGCTTCTGAGCAAATCTCGCGCTTCAGCCACATCCGTACCGCGCAAGCCCTGATACACTCTGCTCCTGTTCAGTTTGTCGTCAGGATGCTTCACATATGTCGAAGGGTCAGTCACTGCAGGATCCGTTTCTCAACGCCTTGCGCAGGGAGCGTGTCCCGGTCTCGATCTATCTGGTCAACGGGATCAAGCTGCAGGGTCAGATCGAGTCCTTCGATCAGTTCGTGGTCCTGCTCCGCAACACCGTGTCGCAGATGGTCTACAAGCACGCGATCTCCACGGTCGTCCCGCAGCGCAACGTGCGTATCAACGATTCCGCCGATGGCGACGGGGACGAATAGCATCCGCGACTGCTGGCACTTGCGAGTTTGGCTATAGCCCCTATCTTTAGTCCTCACCGAAGCGGCGAACATCGTCCGCTTTTCATTGAGGAGCACAGCACTGTTCGATCGTAGTTATCGGGGCGACCGGGCCCTGCTGGTGCAGCTGCGTGAGTCGGGCCAGAACGACCCGACCGCAGCCGCCGAGTTTCGGGATTTGGCGCTTTCAGCCGGGGCTGAGGTGCTAGGCGAGGTGGACGCGCCGCTGGCGCGGCCGCATCCGCGCTACCGCGTGGGCACCGGCAAGGCCGCCGAGATCGCCGAGCAGGTGCAGGCGCTGGGCGCCGATCTGGTGTTGATCAGCGGCACCCTGTCGCCGGTGCAGGAGCGCAATCTGGAGGCGCTGGTCAAGGCTCGCGTGGTCGACCGTACCGGTCTGATCCTGGACATCTTCGCCGCCCGCGCGCGCTCTCATGAGGGCAAGCTGCAGGTGGAACTTGCCCAGCTGCGCCATCTGGCCACCCGGCTGGTGCGCGGCTGGACCCATCTGGAGCGCCAGCGCGGCGGCAGCATCGGCCTGCGCGGTCCGGGTGAAACTCAGCTGGAAACCGATCGTCGGTTGCTGGCCGAGCGGGTCAAGCAGCTCAGTCGACGGCTCAATAAGGTGGTCAAGCAGCGCGAGCAAGGCCGCCGGCAGCGGCAGGCCAGCGATCTGCCGCAGGTGGCGCTGGTGGGCTACACCAATGCCGGCAAGTCCACCCTGTTCAATCGTCTGGCCGGCGCCGGTGTGTATGCGGCCGATCAGCTCTTCGCGACCCTTGACCCCACCGTGCGCCGCATCGGCGGATTTCGTTTCGGCGAACTGGTGCTGGCCGACACCGTGGGTTTTGTGCGCGATCTCCCCCATGAACTGGTCGCTGCCTTCCGCTCCACCCTGACCGAGGCCAGAGAGGCCGATTTGTTGCTCCACGTGGTCGACGGTGCCGATCCTGAAGCGGCGCAGCGGATCACCGACGTGGACGCCGTGCTCGGCGAGATCGGCGCCGAGGAGATTCCGCAGCTGCTGGTGCTGAACAAGGCCGATTTGCTCAGTGATCCCCTGGACAGCCTGCTGGCCGGCGACCCGCGGCCACAGGTGCGAGTGTCGGCGCTGAGCGGCACTGGTATCGACGGGCTGCGTGCAAAGCTCAACGAACTCTTGTCAGAACAGTCGCTACATTACGATTTGGTGGTGCCCTTTGCCGCATCGGCGCTGCGCGCTCGGTTGATCGCTCACGGCGCGGTGCGCGCCGAAAGCGCTGCCGATGAAGATGGCTGGCACATGCAGGTGGAGCTGTCCGAACGACTTGCGCGTCAGCTCAGCCATCTGCCGGGTGCCTCCGGCAGCTGCGCTCGACATCAGTTGCTGGGTACGGCGGAACAGGCGGAATGAGCGAGCACTGGATCGCTAGTGCGATGACAGCTGCGTTGCGGCTGCTGTATCGTCGCCCATCTTCCGCAGCGGCTTTGGGCAAGGACCCTGGCGCGCGACGACAATAATGGATCAACGGAGTAGTTTCGATGGCCTGGAATGAGCCTGGCGGAAAACGCCGCGACCCCTGGGGGAACGGCGGCGGTAAAGATCAGCCGCCCGATTTGGAAGAGATGTTGAGTAGGATCAAGAATCAGCTGGCGTCGCTGTTTGGCGGCGGCCGGCGCGGTTCAGGTGACAGCAACGAGGGCGGCAGCGGTGGCTCCGGATTCGGCGCGATCTTTGTGCTTGCCATCATTGCCGCGGCGGTCTTCCTGCTCTTCGACACCTTCCACGTCATCGATCAGCGCGAGCGCGGCGTGGTGTTGCGCTTCGGCGAATATGTACGCACGCTGGAACCGGGTCTGCGCTTCCATCTGCCGCGACCCATCGATCGCGTGTACAGGGTCGACGTCACCCAGGTGCGGTCCAGCTCCGATGAGGTGAGCATGCTCACCGCCGACGAGAACCTGATCTTCATCGACTTCGCCATGCAGTACGACATCAAGGACCCCCGTGCCTTCCTGTTCAAGGTGCGCGATCCGGAGCAGTCGCTGAGCGAGGCCGCCGAGAGCGCGGTGCGCCAAGTGGTCGGTAGCCGTACCCTGGATCAGGTGCTGGTCGGTGCCCGTGCCGAAATCACCCTGGAGGCCTTGGCGCTGATGCAAACGCTGGTCGACAACTACGAAACCGGGATCAACGTGCGCGCGCTGAACTTCCAGGATGTGCGCGTGCCAGACCAGGTCAAGGACGCCTTCGACGATGCCATCAAGGCCCGTGAGGACGAGCAGCGGCTAGCCAACGAAGCCCGCGCCTACGCCTCCCGCGTGGTTCCGGAGGCGCGCGGTAGAGCCGCCCGTATCCTGGCCGAGGCACAGGGCTATCGCGAAGCCACTATCGCCCGCTCCAAGGGTGAGGCGGCCCGCTTCGAGCTGATGGTGGCCGAGTACAAGGCGGCCCCCGATGTGACCCGTCGCCGCCTGGCGCTGGACACCCTGCGGCAGATCCTGGTGCGCACGCCGAAGGTGCTGATGGATGCCGATTCGGGCAGTTTGATGTACGTGCCGCTGGACAAGCTCCTGGAGCAGGCGCGTAGCGGCGCGCGCGATAACACCGCGGTCGGCCGCAGGGAGGGTCAATAATGTTCAAGCACCTGCTAGCCATCATCGTCGTTGCGCTGGTGATCACGCTGTTCAACAGCTTCTTCATCGTCCGCGAAGATCAGTACGCCGCGCTGTTCCGGCTCGGTGAGATCACCCGCACCGACTTTGAGCCGGGTCTGCACCTGAAGACGCCCTTCGTCAACAACGCGGTGCATTTCGACCGTCGGGTGCTGTCGCTGGACTCCACGCCAGAGCGCTTCATCACCTCGGAGAAGAAGGACGTCACCGTGGATTCGGTGGTCAAGTGGCGGATTCGCGACGTCAAGACCTACTACACCGCCACCCGCGGCGACGAACTGCGCGCCAATCAGACCCTGGGTCAGATCATCAAGGATCGCATGCGCGACGAGTTCAACAAGCGCACGCTGAAGGAAGTGGTCTCCGACGCCCGCTCGACGATGATTGAGAACCTCACCCAGAAGGCCAATGAAGCGGCGGAAAGCCTCGGCATTACCGTGCTGGACGTGCGCATCAAGCGCATCGAACTGCCCGATCAGGTCACCGAATCGGTCTTCGAGCGGATGCGCTCGGAGCGTAAGCGGGTCGCCTCAGAGCTGCGCAGTCAGGGTAAGGAAACCGCCGAAACGCTGCAGGCCGAGGCCGATCGCGAGGTTCAGGTCCTACTCGCTGAGGCAGATCAGAAGGCCCAGGAGCTGCGCGGTCAGGGCGATGCCGAGGCGGCCGGGATCTTCGCCCGTGCCTACAACAAGGATCCGGAGTTCTATGACTTCCTACGTAGGCAGGAGGTCTATCGCGAGGGCATCGGCAGCGGCGGTGACGTGATGGTGCTGGGCCGCGATTCGCCGATGCTGGAGGATCTGGGCAAATCGGCCAGGTAACGGCCGGTGAATGATCTGTGGGCGGCGCTGGCGCTGGTGTTGGTGATCGAAGGGCTGCTGCCCTTCGCCGCCCCGAATTTGTGGCGTGAAGCGATTCGGCAGATTGCCGAGATGGATGAGAATCGGCTGCGGATGTTTGGGGCCGGTAGCATGGCGGCTGGGTTGGCGTTGCTTTATTTGGTGCGGGGCTGACAGGCGCTAAAGCCAGGGCTGAGGGCTAAGGGCTGAGGGCTGAGAAGAAGCCAAAGCCGATCGCTTGGCCTGTAGGCCGTTGTATCTGATCGATCCGGCTGTTTGATCTGCCGAACACCTGCACGATCAGATTCAGCGGCGCTTTTGATGGCAAAGCGAAGGGCGCCGCAGAGACCCGTGTGTGCCACGTCGCTCGGTCGGGACATCATCTGCGGGTCACTACGGCCTACAGGCCTACCGCCGCGGGGCAGCGGCGAAGGTCTGCCGTTCGCGGCTGGCGTTGCGCCGCATAGACCCGGATAATCCGCCTATCCCATCGACCTGCTTCCGGCGCGCCGGCACCGGTTGATGGGCTTCGCCTAAACGAGCAGGAGTGACGGTGGCCAAGTCGGTAGTGGTTCTGGGTGCCCAGTGGGGCGATGAGGGCAAGGGCAAGATCGTCGATCTGCTCACCGAGCGGGTCGCCGCCGTGGTTCGCTTCCAGGGCGGCCATAACGCCGGCCATACGCTGGTCATCGGCGGCCACAAGACCGTACTGCACCTGATTCCCTCAGGAATCCTGCGTCCCGGCGTGCAGTGTCTGATCGGCAACGGCGTGGTGCTGTCGCCGGCCGCGCTGCTCAAAGAGGTAGCGGAGCTGGAAGGCAACGGCATCGAGGTCAAATCGCGCCTGCGCATCAGCCCGGCCACGCCGCTGATCATGCCCTATCACGTGGCCCTGGATCAGGCCCGCGAGTTGGCCAGCGGCAAGCAGAAGATCGGCACCACCGGTCGCGGCATCGGCCCGGCCTATGAGGACAAGGCCGCGCGCCGCGGTATCCGCCTGTCCGACTTGTTCTACGGCCAGGAGTTCGAGGACAAGCTGCGCGCGGTGATGGACTATCACAGCTTCGTGCTCGAGCACTATTGGAAGAGCGAGGCACTGGATTTTCAAAAGACGCTGGACGAGGCCCTGGCCTTCGCCGAGTTCGTGCGGCCGATGATGGCCGACATCGCCGACATCCTCTACCAGCTGCGCAAGCAGGGGCAGCGGGTGATGTTCGAGGGCGCCCAGGGCAGCCTGCTGGACATCGACCACGGCACCTATCCCTTCGTCACCTCATCCAACACCACCATCGGCGGTGCCTGCTCCGGAACAGGCGTCGGCGCGCGCGATCTGGACCACGTGCTCGGCATCACCAAGGCCTACGCCACGCGAGTTGGTGGCGGACCCTTTCCCACCGAACTGTTCGACGAAGTCGGCGCCGGCATCGCCAAGCGCGGTCAGGAAGTGGGCGCCAGTACCGGCAGACCGCGCCGCTGCGGCTGGCTGGACGCGGTGGCGCTGCGCCGCGCGGTGCGCATCAACAGCATCGACAGTCTGTGTCTGACCAAACTCGACGTGCTCGACGGCGTCGAGGAGCTGAAGATCGGCGTTGGCTACCGCTACCGCGGCAAGGAAACCGACCACGCGCCGCTGGACGTGGCCGGCTGGGGCGAGTGCGAGCCGATCTATCGCAGCTTCCCCGGCTGGAGCGAACGCACCGCCGGTATCCGCCAGTATGACCAGCTGCCGCAGGCGGCGCGCAACTATCTGGAAGCGATCTCCGAACTGGTCGAGTGTCCGCTATCGCTGATTTCCACCAGCCCGGATCGCGATGACAATATCGTGTTGCGGGATGTTTTTGCTTGAGGGCGAGTGCCAGTAGCCAGGAGAGCGGCGGCAGCGTGTCTTTTTTGTAGGAGCCTGCCTGCAGGCGATTCGCAAGGCATCGCATCGCCAGCAGGGCTGGCTCCTACAGGAAATACGGGCTGCCTAACCCGGCTTCGGATGCACCGCCCCGCAGCGATCGCAGGTGCGGTGCTCGAGCGAACTGTAGAAGTGCTCGAAGACGATCGGGAACTGGGTCTCGATGTTTTCCAGCACGAAGTACTCCTCATAGAGCTTGTGGTTGCACTCGGGGCAGAACCACATCAGGCCGTCTTTCTCGTCGCTGGTGCGCTTGCGCTCGATCACCAGGCCGACCGAGTTGGCCATCCGCTGCGGCGAGTGCGGCACCTTTGGCGGCAGCAGATACATCTGCCCGGCGCTGAGCTTGACGTCCTTGGGGCCGTCGTCGGTCATCAGCTTGAGCACCATCTCGCCTTCCAGCTGATAGAAGTACTCCGGGCCTTCGTCGTAGTGATAGTCGGTGCGCACATTGGGGCCGCCGACCACCATGCAGTAGAAATCCTGGTCCTGCCACAGCAGCTTGTTGCCCACCGGCGGCTTGAGCAGATGGCGGTTCTCGGCCAGCCAGGCTTTGAAGTCGATGGTGTCGGGTAGCGGCTGCATGGTCATTCTCCCAGGTAGGCGATGCACTTCAACTCTATCGCGATCGGGGTCGGCAGCGAACTGATCTCCACTGTGGTGCGGCAGGGCTGGGCCTTACCGAAGTGTTCGGCATACAGCGCGTTGAAGGTCTTGAAGTCGCCGGCCATGTTGGTCAGGAACACGGTCACGTCAACCAGCTGATCCAGCCGCGCCCCGGCCGCCGCCAGCACCGCATCGACGTTGGCAAACACGCTTCTGCACTGCGCTGCGATGTCGTACTCGACCAGATTGCCATCCGCACCGTAGACATTGCCCGGAATGCTGTTGTCGGCCGCACTGCGCGGCCCGATGCCGGATAGAAACAGCAGCTGACCGGCGCGGCGAGCGTGCGGGTAGGCGCCGACGGGCTTAGGGGCAGTAGATGTCGTGGTCGGAGTGCTCATTGATTTCAGACTCATTCTGGGGATTGAAGTAGACGTGATTGACGAACGCTGAGGCCAGAAGCCGCCGATGCTAACCGGCGCCACTATCGCCCCGCTATGCGTCCGATAAACCGGCAAGGTCTTCCAGCCAGATCTGCTCGATGTAACCCGGACTGGCGAGTTGGCTCAACTCTCCCTGGAGCCAGCAGCCAGTTTGATCGCTGAAGAAGCGACAGGCCCGTTCGATTTGACTATAGACATGCTCCCAATCTGAGGTCATTGGGAAATCTGCCAATTCGAAGTTCAGGAGACGACTTTGGTAACTCATATGGCCGGCCTGAATGTCGCTCAAAGTCAGCTTGAATGGATAGTCGTACGGATTCTTTGAGTCTCTCGGAATCGCCTTATCAACATCTCGTAGACATTGGTGTCGCACGCAGAGCACGAAAGCCACCATTCCGGGCCGCTGAAACCGGCCACCCATCCGAATGAAGGAGACCTGCCAAGGACCAAAATCAGCGGTCGCAAAAGACTTGCCCTGTACGGACCAGCCCAGGCTTGCAAGATGGTTGAGAAATGCTTCGTACTCCATGTCTGCGTCTCGCGGTCAGCAGTTGCGGGGGCTCGAAATGTGATGCCCCGCACGGCCAAGCGGGCGCTCGCTTCGACTGGGCCCTATGCCCTGGGCCCTGGGCCCTAGCCCCTAGCCCCTAGCCCCCCAAACAAACATTCTTAGCCTCAGTAAAAAACCGCATCGCCTCCTCGCCGCCTTCGCGGCCCACCCCCGAGTGCTTGACGCCGCCGAAGGGGGTGCGCAGGTCGCGGAGCATCCAGCAGTTGATCCAGACAATGCCGGCCTCCAGATCGGCGGCGATGCGATGGGCGCGGGCGAGATCGCGGGTCCAGACGCTGGCGGCCAGGCCGTATACGGTGCCGTTGGCGTACTGCAGGGCCTGAGCTTCGTCGTCAAAGGGGAGCAGGGCCGTGAAGGGGCCGAAGACCTCCTCCTGGTTGACTCGGCAATCAAAGGGCAGCTGATCGAACACCGTGGGGGCGATGAACCAGCCCTGGTCCAAGGGTGCCGGCAGTCGGACTCGTTCGCCGCCGCACAGCAGTCGTCCGCCCTCGGCGTGGGCCAGCTCGATGTAGCGCAGCACCTTGTCCATGTGTTCGGCCGAGACCACCGCGCCCAGGTTGCTGCTGGCATCGGCCGGATCGCCGACCTTGAGCGTCTTCACCTTGGCGACGAAGGCCTCGCGGAAGGCCGGCCAGATCGATCGTTCAACCAATATGCGCGACATGCACAGGCAGATCTGGCCCTGGTTGCTGAAGGCGCCGCGCACCAACTCGTCCACGGTGCGCTGCAGATCGGCATCGGCGAAGACGATGGCGGCGTTCTTGCCGCCCATCTCCAGCGACAGCTTCTTGAACTGGCCGGCGGTGCTGGCGGCGATCGCCGCGCCGGTGGCAGTGCTGCCGGTGAAGGACACCGCCTTGATCTGGCGGTGGCCGACCAGCGCCGCTCCGGCCTGCGCGCCGCGGCCCTGAATGAGATTGAGCACGCCAGGCGGCAATCCGATCTGCGCACACAGCTGACCGAGCATCCACGCCGTGCACGGGGTCACCTCGGACGGCTTGGCGACTACCGTGTTGCCGGCGGCCAGGGCCGGGGCGATCTTCCAGGTCAGCAGATACAGCGGCAGATTCCACGGGCTGATGCAGGCCACGGCGCCCAGCGGCTGGCGCAGCGTGTAATTCAGCCCGCGCCCGTTGCCGGCGTGGCACTGGCTGCTGTACAGCTCGGCCTGGGACGCGAAGAAGCGGAAATTGGCCACCGCGCGCGGGATGTCGACCGCGCTGGCCAGGCTCAGCGGTTTGCCGCTGTCGCGGCTCTCGGCGGCGGCGAATTCATCGGCGCGGGCGGCAATGGCGTCGGCGATGCGGCGCAGCCAGTCGGCGCGCTGTTCGGCCGGCAGCGCAGCCCAGTCGGTGCGGGCGCGATGGGCGGCCTGGACGGCGGCCTCGACGTCGGCAGCGCTCGAATCGGCATGCCCGGCGTAGACGCTGCCGCGCGCCGGCTCGTAGACCGGCAGATAGGCGCCTTCGACCGGCGCCGCGGCGCGGCCGTCGATGTAGTTGTCAAAGCGCAGCTGTTCGTGGCTCACGGGTGCACCTCTATAGCGAGCCGGTGCGGCCACCGTCGACCGGCAGATTGATGCCGTTGATGTAGCTGGCCGCCGGCGAGGCCAGGAAGGCCACGGCGTTGGCGATCTCCTCCGGTTTGGCGAAGCGTCCGGCCGGGACGCTAGCGCGCATCTGCTGGGCGACCTTGGCCTCGTCGCCGTCGGCGCCGCGCGCGCGGCCGCTGATGATCGCGTGCAGCCGCTCGGTGTCGGTGAAGCCCGGCAGCACATTGTTGGCGGTGATGCCGTCCGCGCCCAGCTCGGCGGCCAGGGTCTTGGCCCAGCTGGCCACCGCCCAGCGAATGGTGTTGGACACGCCTAGGCCCTTGATGGGCTCTTTCACCGAGGTGGAAATGACGTTGATCAAGCGACCGTAGCCGGCTGCGCGCATCCCAGGCAGGCAGCCCTGGAGCAGAGTCTGGCCGCCGATCAGATGGGCCTCGAAGGCGCGTCTGTAGGCGTCCGGGTCGGCTTCGTGGGCGCTGCCGGGCGGCGGGCCGCCGCTGTTGTGGACCAGGATGTGCACCGGCGACTCGGCACACAGCGGATTGATTGCCGCCGCCAGTTCGTCGGTCTGGCTGAGGTCGGCGACCAATATGCGGTGTTCACCCTGCGCCGGTGCCGGCAGCGATAGACGCACGGTCTGCAGCACGTCGGCACGACGGGCGAGCAGAGTCACGGACGCGCCCAGTCCGGCCAGGGCTACGGCGCAGGCACGGCCGATCCCCTGGCTGGCGCCACCGACCAGGGCATGGCGGCCGGCAAGCGAAAGATCAACAGTCATTGCGGTATCCAGATTCAGACGGTAATGCTGTGAGCATAGGCGATCACGCCGGCAATCACACTGCACAGCGCCGCGCTGATCGCGGCAACAAACCAGCGCCTGATCGCGTATCCGCGGCGGATCACCTGCGCATCGCGGGTTGCCGTGTAGTCCCTGGAGGCGAAGTAGTTGAACTTCAGCGCCAGTGCGCGCAGCGGGCTGTGCTGAGTGTTCTCCACACCGAACTTGTAGGGCAGGTTGGGGTGCTTGCGGCGCATGTAGGCGATCAGGCTGGCGAAGCGCTGACGCATAATCGCCAGCATGGTCAGCGCGGCCAGCGCGAATGCCAGCGCGCTGACCAACATGGTTTCGGCGAAGTCCATTAGCGTCGCCGGCCAGATCGACTGCTAGAACGGCGCGTTGCCGGGCGTGCGCGGATAGGCGATTACGTCGCGCACATTGCCCATGCCGGTGATGTAGGCCACCAGCCGCTCGAAGCCCAGGCCAAAACCGGCGTGCGGCACGGTGCCGTAGCGGCGCAGATCGCGATACCACTGGTAATGGGCTGGATCGATATTGAACTGGCGCATCCGTCGATCCAACTGCTCCAGGCGCTCTTCGCGCTGCGAGCCGCCGATGATCTCGCCAATGCCCGGGGCCAGCACATCCATTGCGGCGACGGTGCGTTCGTCGTCGTTGAGGCGCATGTAGAAGGCCTTGATCTTCTCCGGGTAGTTCATCACCACCACCGGGCGGCCGACGTGCTCCTCGGTCAAATAGCGCTCGTGCTCGGTCTGCAGATCGGCGCCCCAGGTCACCGGAAACTCAAAGCGCTTGCCCGACTTGGCCAACACCTCGATGGCCTCGGCGTAATCCATGCGCACGAACTCGCTGTCGGTCAGCGCGCGCAGGCGGTCGATCAAGCCCTTGTCGCTGCGCTCGGCAAGGAAAGCCAGGTCGGTTTCGCAGCGCTCCAGCACCGTGCCGATCACCGACTTCAGCATCGCCTCGGCCAGATCGGCATTGGCGGCCAGATCAGCAAAGGCGATCTCCGGTTCGATCATCCAGAACTCGGCCAGATGGCGTGCGGTGTTGGAGTTCTCGGCGCGGAAGGTGGGGCCGAAGGTGTAGACCCGACTCATCGCCAGGCAGTAGGCCTCGACGTTGAGCTGACCGGAGACGGTGAGGAAGGTCTCAGTGCCGAAGAAGTCCTCGTCGTAGTTGATCTCGCCCTTGTCGGTGCGCGGCAGATTGACCTGATCCAGGGTGCTGACCCGGAACATCTGGCCGGCGCCCTCGGCATCGCTGGCGGTGATGATCGGCGTGCTGATCCAGTAGTAGCCCTGGCCGTGCAGGAAGCTGTGCACCGCCTGCGCCAGCTCGTGACGAACCCGGGTCAGCGCGCCGAAGGTGTTGGTGCGCGGACGCAGATGGGCCACCTCGCGCAGGAATTCGTAGGAATGCGCCTTGGGCTGGATCGGATAGGTCTCCGGATCATCCACCGCGCCGATCAGCCGTATCGCGCTGGCCTGCAGCTCCACCGACTGACCGCGACCCTGCGACGGAGTCAGCACGCCGTCGGCCTCGATCGCGCAGCCGGCGCTCAGGTGGGCGATCTGATCTTCGTAGTTGGGCAGGCTGTTCTGCGCCACCAGCTGCACATTGGCCAGGCAGGAACCATCATTGAGCTGAATGAAGCTCAGCCCCGCCTTGGAATCGCGCCGGGTCCGCACCCAGCCCTTCAGCGTGACCTCGGAGTTGACCGGAACCACCCCGGTCAGCGCATCGTTGACGGTAACCCATTGCATTGCGTTCTAGCCTTTACGTTGGCGGCGGAGACGATCCCGCGCGAAGGCCGCGATGATAGCCGGAGGAGGGCCCAGGGCACAGGGCTCAGGGCCCAGCAAGTGCCCGGCGGAACCGGATCCAATTTCTCTTCTGGGCCATGGGCCCTAGGCCCTGGGCCCTAAACAGCCCTTGACTACACCCCCACCCAGCCCCAACTTATCCTTACTCCAAGCAAACCACACCACCGCCATGTCCATCTCCCTAACCGACGCCGCCATCGCCCGAGTCCAGCAGTTTCTACCCGAAGGCTCGGTAGGCCTGCGCCTGGGCGTGCGTAAGACCGGCTGCAGCGGCTGGGCCTATGAAATCGACGAGGCCAAGGAGGTGCGTGCCGATGATCAGGTCTTCGAGGACCGCGGGGTGAAGGTGGTGGTCGATGCCAGCAGCCTGCCACTGGTCAACGGCACCGAGATCGACTTCAAGCGCGAGGGTCTGTCAGCCGTGTTCACTTTCCGCAATCCCAATGCGGTGGGCGAGTGCGGCTGCGGGGAGAGCTTTTCGACTGTAAAGAGCGCGGATTTTTAGCTCACGTTCCGCGAGGGACCGGCGCATAGGGCCCAGGGCCCAAGAGCTGGGGCATAGGGTCGAGTCGGTCAGAGTGGAGTGCCCGACGTCGCCGATAGCTAGCCGAAACCAAAGGCCGCAACCCGAATCGGCGACTCGGTCAGCGGAGGATCGTTGATCTCGCACTCGTCGGGCTCGATCGCAGCAGACTGGATGGCGCGGAAGGGCACGTCGTCCGGGTTGGCGACAAAGGCGCGGAAGTTCGGATCGGCCTTGAGCAGGTTGATTGCACTCGCGACCGACTTGGCCTCGCTGTCGGCCATCACCAGTACAGTAATCCAAAGTCGAAACTGCTTCTTCTTTGGATTCAAGGTGTACAGACGCACCGAACTGCGTCCCTGCTCGGTCAGAGTGCAGCCCTTGCCTTCCAGATCGACTGCGTACTTGTACATACCGGCTCTCGAGCCTATGCAAGGCGGCTTGTACCACATCTGCCATCATGCGGTGATTGCTGCGGTGTCGCCGCTAGCTTGGCGCGGTGCGCCTTACTCGGTGCGCTGGGCGTCCCCCAGCAGTCGCTCGCTGACCGCGGCGACGATCAGCTCCTCGGCTCGGTCCAGGTCTTCGGTGGTGATCTTCTGCTCCCATTTCGAGCCGCCGGGACGACGATTAGTGAGTCTGAGGTCGATCTCCAGCGCCTCGTCGGTCCGAGCGACGGCAGCGCCCAGCGTGTGGCTGGCGCCGCGGTGATCCACGCGCAGCCCGTCGACGCGGTCCAGAGCGCCTTGCAGCCTTTCCTTCAGCCGCTCGACTAGTTGCTCATTGGCCTGCCGATTGCCCTGCAGCGAGCCGACGCGGAAATAGCCCATCTTCAGCACCGGCGGGCCGCCAGCTGCCGGGACCGCCTCGACCACCCACTGTATGTAGGCGATCGATGAAAGCAACAACACCGCGCCAAGGATGATCGCTTTGGGCAGCTTGGTTGGATGGCGGGATTGGCCCGGATCTTTGGCGACATCACGCAGTGGGGGCTGCTTGATGAATTCGCTCGCCGATTGCTCCTTCTTCGATGGTCGAATGAACAAGCGCACCCCGTAGGTCACGGTGGAGATGAAGAATGCAAACATCACCGCAAGCAGGAAATAGGGATTGCGGCGGCCCTTGTAGTCGGCTGCTTCAGGGACCAGGAACCAATACAGCACCAGCCCGGCAATCCCCAGGGCGATGCAGCAGACGCCAAATAGATGGCCCGCTGTGCTGCCGCGCAAATAGACCGCGATGGGGATGCGCTCGCCGATCAAATAGATCGGAACACCGAAGGCGATCAGCATGCCGAGGATCAAGGCGCCCATGGCGACCGGCAGATGGTTGAACCAGCCCAGGACCCATAGTCCAAAGCCCGCCAGTATCGCGCCCAGAGCGGCGGACCAAAGACTGCCGCGCAGGGCGCTGGCGCCGGGGTGTGACGAATGCCAAAAGCCGTTTGCGCTGCTCATGTCGCCCTCCCGCGACATCGCAAGTCCGCGACCCACTATACGCCCCCGGACGCAGCCACACGAAGGTCGCCACCGCCTGCAGCGGCCGTGGTGCTACGCCTTCGGCGGCATTGCTATGTAGCCCGACTACTCTTCGGGCCTATAGGGCCGCTCGAAGCTGAACAGCAGGCGCCCAGCCTCTTCCTTCCACTGCACCGGCGTGCGGTCGCCGAGCAGGGTCGTGGCGCTGCTGTAAGCGATACCGCGGGCCGTTGGCTCGATGTAGCCCAGATGAGCGGCGGCGTTGCCCGGGTCGGCGCCGTCGGCGACGGCCCAAAGGAAGCGCTGGATGGCTTGCCCGTCATCGCCGGCCATCGCATTCAATGCGGCGTCGACGTAGATGCTGGGGTCAGCGCCCTCCCGTATTGCCAGGGCGACGGCGGGCCACAGGGCGGTCGGGTTGTCCGAATCGACCTGACTGGCAATCAGCATGGCCTGCACGTGCTCGGGCGGAGCGTCCACCGAGGCGGCGATCAGCAGGGCGAGGGTGTCGGTGGCGCCGATGCTGGTGCCCTGCAGCGCCTGGGCCAAGTTGCCTAGGCGCAGCTGCTCATAGCTGGCGATATTGCCGCCGCCTTGGGCTTGACCACGGTCAAGCTCGAGGTACCACTGCACGGTCGGCTGGGTACCCGCCAGTGCCGCTAGTTGCGCACTCTCCTTGCCCTCCAAGGCGCGCAGCATGCGGGCCTGATCGACTGCCCGGTGGTCGCGCATCTGCGGCAGCCCGGCCATCGCGGACGCATGCAGGGGTCCGGCATCAGCCCAGTGACCGCGATAGGAGTGAGCGGCGGAAACAGCAAACTTCAACCACGGGTTGTCCGGGGTTTGCCGTAAGGCGTCGGCGAATGCGGCGTCTTGCTCGTCGTCATCGCTCATACAGCGCAGGACCAGGTAGCGAAGATTGGCATCCTGCGGACTGCCCTCGGCCAATCTTCGGTGCTCCTCGCACACTGCCGCATGACGGTCGACGTCGGCACGAGACAGATCCTGCTCTATCCGGCGGGTAGCGATGTCCAGCGGATCGCTGTCCAGCCGCGCCTTGAGCAGTTGCTCAAACTCTGGATTGCCACTGGCCATCAGCAGCCACCCGTGAATGCCGCGGGCATGCGCCGCATCCCAGCGCGCGTGCGCGCTGATCAACGCGCTCGGGTCGGCATCTTTGGGCATCGCATCGAGGATCTCGGAGATCGCCTCATCGCCGACCGCTGACACGACGCTGCGGGTACTGCCGCCTGTCTGTGCGCGCACCGTCTCCGGCGGCTCCGTGAAGACGTGATCTGCCGAGCTGGACAGCCACCGCGGCGCGCCCAGCTGCACCGAGGGACGTTCTTGAGCATTGCCATAGGTTGCGGTCCATGAGATCAGCGGCGCTGCACCGGCGACGTTGTAGACCAGATGCTTGCCATCCAGCTGCTCGGTTTGGGTAAAACTCTCGATCAGTTCACCCTGCTCGGTATGCGCTGATACCTGCAGGCGCTCGGCGCGGTCGATCTTCAGCTCGGCGCTGGCGTTCGGCAGCAGGCGCAGCGATTGCCCGGCGACCTCGATCAGTACCGGCCGCCCCAGACCGTTGTGGACGCTCAGCTTCTGGTGACCACTGTAGGCGCCAAGCAACAGCACTGAGCTGACGATCGCGCCGGCAACGGTGAGGCGGGCCATGGAGGCCGGAAGCCCGCTGGCGGTCTGAAACTGGTCCCACCAACCCAGCTTCTGCTGCCGCTTGCGTTCCTGGCCAGTGACCAATGTGGCGTAGCTGGCAGGGAACTGCGGCGCCTGCGGCGCGGAGTCCGGCAGCTCTGCAGTCTGCAGCGCGCGGGCGACGGTGGCCTCGGCGCTGACCAGCAGGTCCAGCGCCGCATCGCGCAAGCCGCTGAGCGCATTGGCAGTGGCGTTTACCCAGCCGTCGATTGCCTTCAGCCAGGGATCGATGTTGTCCTGGCTACAGGAAGGCAGTTTGAATTCCTCTAGCGCTGCAGCCCACTCGCTCACCCCCAGACGCTCGGAAAGCGCCGTCCCCAACCTGATCTGTGCGGCGCCGGCATGTATCCCCGCGAGCACCCCGTGCAACATGTTGCAGTCGGTCACCAGGCGCCTGAGTTCGGCGGCCGAGACCTTGCCGTCGGCGGTGACCACGGCATAGGTGTTGGCGACCAACCCCTGGGCGTCACGCAGGTCGGCGAGGGTGTGTTCGGCGTAGTGCAGGGCCCGGGTAAGGCCATCCAGCCATCCATCCCAGCCTCGGCCGAGCTGGCGCGCGGCGTGCAGGTGCAAACTGCGGCAGCGGGCATCGTGGTCCTGCACACTGGCTGCGACCGGCTCGATTTCTCGTTGCAGCTCAGCCAATGCCCGCGGCAATTCACGCCTGGCCAACGCTCGGCCGCGCCAATGGACCAGCCCGCCAGCACCGTGCAGGCGGTCGCCCTCGAGTGCCCGAAGCGCGTCCAAATCCTCGCGCAGTTCGCGCAGACGATCCAGATTCAGGTCGTGATCGTCGCCATAAAGGGAAGCCAGATGCTGCTGCAGGTTGGTTTGCGCATCGATGGGCACGTAGAGTTCGTCCACGCTATTGGCGTGGCGGACGATGGATCGATTGAGGAAGTTGCCGCGATAGCGGCGATCCAGCGTTGGACGCTCAAATTCCTGGTCCAGGCGTTGCAGGCTTTGTTCCAGCGGTGCCGGCGGCGGCAGTTCGCCCTTGTAGATCTGACCGATCATCTGCGTGCGCAGCGCCTGTGGTTGCTCGAACAACAGCCACGCCGTACGCGGATCGGCCGCTGCGGCGACATAGCGGCGTTTGACGTTGTGTTCGCGGTCGGCTGCCGGCGGATGGGTGGCCCACATCTGCGGCGCCAACACGCTGTCCCGCTTGAATACCCGGTGGGTGGCCTCCTGGCCGGCCGGAATCTCCGGGGCGGCGCCAAAATGCGGGTCGGCGAAGACTTGACGCAGACGCTCGATCACTCGGGTTTGCAGTGCGAACAGATCGGCCACGCCGTGGCCGGCGCGCAGCTCGCTCTCGGCAAAGCCCAGCGCGCGGTGCCAGGCCAGATCGGCAGCATGCAGCTTGTGTAGCGCGTGGACCAGCGCATCACTGCCGGCCAGCGAGGCCGAGACCAGGTCGGCCTGAAACTCCATCTCTCGCGATAGCGCTCGCTCACCCAAGGCGACCAGACGGAACATCAACTCGACCAGCGAGCGCACCGACCACACCACCAGGCGCAGTATCCAGCCTATCCAGGCCACTCGCAGGTCGATGCGCGACAGACCTTGCAGCAGGCTGTCGAAGGCATCGCGGCGAGCAATGATGTGCCCTGCAATCTGCTGCGCCATGTACACCCAGCGCCCCACCGCCATTGTGCGCTGCGCGAAATGGCCAAACTCGTGGGCCAATACCGCCTTGAACTCGCTTAGGTTGAGCACGTTGACCAGGGCCAGCCCGATCTCCAGGTTCTTGCGCGAGGGGAACAGCAGGTTGGCCAGGCTCAAATCGTAAAAGACCGCGGCATTGACCCGCGGCGAGACGTAAACCCGGTGTGGCCGAGGTGCGCCGGCCTCGTCTGCGAGCCGGTGCAAGAAGGCGAACAGTTGCGGTTGATCGGCGGGCTTGAGTTCGATGTCCGTGGACTCCCCGCCGCGTTGCAAGAACACCAGCGCCTTGGCCATGAACAGCGCCATGAAGGCGGCGCAGCCGCCGACCAGCGCGGCCTCGAAGGGATTGCCTGCACTGCCTTCGACCAGGCTGCCGATCAGCCGCCAGGCGGTCCAGCCGAACCAACCGAGCAAGGCGAAATAGAGCCCTACGAAGGTCAGCAGGCCGCCCATCGCCAACCAGGCATGCCGGCGGTAGGCCGGACCGGGCCGGGTCAGATCGGCCGGCACCTGTTGTGGGCCGGCGGGGTACAGGTTGTTCATCGATCGCTCCGATCTGGGTTGAGTGGCGTGGTGGCTGGATCGCGCATCGCAAGCGCAATGAGGCCAGCTCTGATCCCGGCTCGGAGTGGCGACGAACGTTCCGCATGCCTCCGGCCACATCGACGACCCAAGGTGCGGGCCGCAGATGCAGATTGCTCAATAGCGCGACAGCGATATTCACGCAAGCTTCACGTCGAGCGCAGCGCAGTTGTAGGGGCATTCACTCAGCCGCACGCTGCGCATCAGCGGTCACTCGCCGTCTGACCGGCTGCGGCTCTACGCAGCTGAAGTGCAGCAGGGCGGTGGCGCTGACCGTGAAGGTCGGTCGGTCGAAGACGTGGCGTAGTGGCAACAGACGCTGGTAAGTCAAGGCAATTTGCGGACACCACACTAGTGTGGTGAACCACTAATTCATTGATCTATTTCCGCGTCTTTTTCCCTGAATGCTGCGTTGCTCGTCGTCACCATAGCCCTGCTATGCCTCCTCCTCGCGCCTTGCCTCAGGAAAAAACCCATCGGAACTAAATTCAACGAATTAATGGTTCACCACACTAGGGCTAGACTCTGGCCCTCGCCTGCACAGCTGGCATGAATGCTGCTCGTGCCACGACCGATTGAACGGAAGGGCCCACCATGAATCAGGATGCTGCCCATTTGCTGGTAACCGCCGCCTTGCCAGGCGGAGAGCGGCGATTTCGGCTGGGGCCGGGTGAGCACGTGTTGGGCTCGGCCGGCGATGCGGATCTGCAGATTGATGACCCGACCGTTAGCCGGCGTCATCTGCGGCTGCGCTTTGATGGTGTTGAGGCAAGTGCGAAAGACTTGGGTTCCAGCAATGGCACCTGGCTGAGCGGTGAGCGAGTCAGTGAAGCCGCGCTTGGGGGTACTGCGTTGGATTTGCGCCTAGGCGAGATCCGCGTGCGCATCGAGCGGCTCGCTGCCGATGAGGTGCGACTGGCGGTGGCAGGCGATGCGCCGGATCAGGTGGAGAGCGACGAGCGGCCGACGCGTGCCACCTGGGCCGAGGGCGATCTGGCCCGATTTTCGCTGCGCGATCTGCCCGCGCTGGTCGATGCGCTGGCCGCGGGGCTGTCGGCAGAGGCCTTCGCTCAGCGATTGGCTGGGGCGCTGGCGGCGGCGGTTCCCGACGCGGGCTTTACGCTGCGCCGCGACGGCGCGTTGGTCGCCACGGCAGGTGCTGGTGAAGGGCAGATGACACGGCACACTCGTGCACCCTGGTCGATCGAGATCGCCGCGCATGCCGAGACCAGCGGGCGCAATGAGCCGCTGTGCCGACTCGCCTTGAGCCTGTTGCAGGCTGTCGAAGCGGACAGGTCAGCGCCGCTGCTCGAGCAAACGCCGGCGTCGTCGCTGGTCGCCGCGCCACCCGACCCGCCGACGCAGTCGGCTGTCCTGCGTCGCGTCTATGAGCAGGCGGCGCGGCTGGCACCCAGCGAAATCGGCGTGCTCATCCACGGCGAAACCGGTACCGGCAAGGAGCTGCTGGCGCGCTTCATCCATGCCAGCTCCGGACTACCCGCAGATCAGCTGGTGGAACTGAACTGCGCTGCGCTGCCGGCCGATTTGCTCGAAGCCGAGCTGTTCGGCATCGACAAGGGCGTGGCTACCGGTGTGGTTGAGCGCGCCGGCCGTTTCGAGCAGGCCGATGGCGGCACCCTGTTTCTGGACGAGATCGGCGATATGGCGTTGCAGACCCAGGCCAAGATCCTGCGCGTGCTGCAGCAGAAGCAGGTCTATCGGGTCGGCAGCAGCAAGCCGCGACCGGCCAGAGTGCGGGTGATCTCGGCCACCAATCGCGATCTGGAGGCGATGGTTGAGGGGGGCGGCTTCCGTCGCGACCTCTACCATCGGCTTGCCGACTGGACCGCGGAGCTGCCGCCGTTGCGGAAGCGCCGCGAGGACATCGTCAACCTGGCCGCGCACTTCCTGTCTGGCGAGATGCGTCGTCAGGGCAAGCGTTTCGGCGGACTGTCGGAAAGCGCGGTGGCGGTATTGGCCCGCTACGCATGGCCCGGCAACGTCCGTGAGCTGGAGCGCGAGATGCTGCGCTGCTCGCTGTTTCTGGCCAGCGTCGAACCGCTGCAATCGACCCACCTGCAGCCGCGTTTCCACCGGGTCAGTGGCGATGCAGGCGAGGTCACCCTGAAGGCGCAGCTGGAGCGGGCCGAAGCCCAGGCCATCAGTGACGCGCTGGCGCACTGCCAGGGCGATATGGAGGCTGCAGCAAAACGGCTGGGCTGCGGCAAGTCGACGCTGTATCGGCGGATCAGTCAGTTGGGGATTGGCGAGTAGAGATCAGGGCCCAGGGCTTAGGGCCCAGGAAGCGAGGCTTGCGTCGGAGTGCTGAGGGTGCGAAGCGCATCAGCATTCGCCGATGCTTGAGGGGAAAGGGCCCAGGGCCCAGGGCTTAGGGCCCAGGAAGGCCAAAGCGCCACCGTGCTTGCCAATTCTCTACTGTGGGAATAGTTGTCTCGGTGTCGAGGATTTCTTGGGCGCCTGCGGCCGAATCGCGCAAGTAGCGCCGACAATCTCGCCGGCTTCCTTCTCTGGCACGGCTCCTGCAGCAACGGCGCCTGACGCCACCGCAGGAGACGATCCACGTGTCGAGATTTTGCAATCACCCGCGCCGATTACTCCGGACCTTCTGTTCGACGGCTGGGTTGCTGTTGATGGGCGGCGCGGCAGCTCAGGACCTGCAGATGCAGCGCGCGGTGATCGCGCCTGCCGGGGGCAAGGCCGCGGGCGGCGGATTTGTGCTGGACGGTACCTTGGGGCAACCGGTCAGCGGTGTCTCGACCGGGGACGGCTATGTGCTGGAATCCGGCTTCCATCAGCGCGAGGCGTTGGGAGACGCCCTGTTTGCCAACGGGTTCGAGCTATGAGCGCGCTGCGGCAGCTTGCGATGCTCTTCGTTTTGGCGTCACTCGCATCT
>JAUIFV010000231.1 GCA_030430155.1 Gammaproteobacteria bacterium | reverse complement strand
GCCGGGCAAGTACTTCTACGTCTGGCTGGACGCACCGATCGGCTATCTGGGCGCGCTGAAGGAGTTTGCCGAGCGCGAAGGGCTGGATTTCGAAGACTGGCTGCGCCCCGACAGCCACACCGAGCTGGTGCACTTCATCGGCAAGGACATCCTTTATTTCCACACCCTGTTCTGGCCGGCGGTGCTGCACGGGGCCGGTATGCGCACCCCGAACATGGTCCACGCCCACGGCTTTTTGACCGTGGACGGGCAGAAGATGAGCAAGTCGCGCGGCACCTTCATCACCGCGGCGACCTATCTGGAGCACTTCGAGCCGGATTATCTGCGCTATTACCTGGCCGCCAAGCTGGGCTCGGGCCTAAGCGATCTGGACCTGAACCTGGCCGAGTTCCCGACCAAGGTCAACGCCGACCTGGTCGGTAAGGTGGTCAACATCGCCAGCCGCTGCGCCGGCTTCATCAGCAAGCGCTTCGACGGCAAGCTGTCGGCGCAGCTGGCCGATGAGGCGCTGTACCAGCAGTTCATCGCCGCCGGCGCTGAAGTCCAGCAGGCCTATGCCGCGCGCGATGCGGCCAGGGCGGTGCGGTTGATCATGGCCCTGGCCGATCAAGCCAACCGCTATGTGGACGAGCACAAGCCGTGGGTGGTGGCCAAACAAGAGGGTAGTGAAGCGGATCTGCAGGCGATCTGCACCCAGGGCATCAATCTGTTCCGCGTGCTGATCGGCTTTCTCAAACCCATCCTGCCGTTCACCGCGGACAAGGCCGAAGCCTTCCTCAACTCGCCGCTGAGCGCATTCGCCCAGCTGCAGCAGCCGCTGCTCGCCCACGCCATCGAGCGCTATCAACCGCTGCTGACCCGCCTGGAGGCCGACTCCACGCAGAAGCTGATCGTGGTGCCGAAGACCGCATCCGAAGCCGCACCGGTACTCAATCGCGCCGAGACCAAGAGCAGCACCAAGAGCGATCCAGCCCAGGCCAAGACCAAGACCGAAGGCGACCAGGGCCATATCAGCATCGACGATTTCAACAAGGTCGACCTGCGCATCGCCCGTATCGTCAGCGCCGATCACGTCGAGGGCGCGGACAAGCTGCTGCGTCTGGTGCTGGACATCGGCAGCGAACAGCGTCAGGTCTTTGCCGGCATCAAGAGCGCCTACGATCCGGCCACGATGGTCGGCCGGCTCACCGTGATGGTCGCCAATCTGGCCCCGCGGAAGATGCGCTTCGGCCTCTCCGAAGGCATGGTCATGGCCGCCTCCGACGACCGCGGCGGCCCCTTCCTGCTCAGCCCGGATAGCGGTGCAGAGCCGGGCATGAGGGTTAAATGAGTAGATCCAGGGCCCAGGGAATAGGGCCCAGGGCCCAGAGAAGCCCGGCCCCGCCACGCTCTTCTGGGCCCTGGGCCCTGAGCCCTGGGCCCTCGATCAGGAACCGGCCCTGGACTCGGCCAGCTACACCGACGGGCAATGGCTAACCCAACCGCCACTGACCTCGACGCCCTATTGCCGCAGACGCAGTGCACGCGCTGCGGCTATCCGGCCTGTAGACCTTATGCGGAGGCGATGGCGAGTGGCGAGGCGGCGATCAATCGCTGTCCGCCGGGCGGCAAGTCGACCATCGGCGCGCTGGCCGCGCTGCTGGAGACCACTGAACTGCCGCTGGATCCGGACTGTGGGACGGAGGCGCCGCGGCGCATCGCGCTGATTGATGAATCGGTCTGTATCGGCTGCACCAAGTGCATCCTGGCCTGCCCGGTGGACGCCATCATCGGCGCCGGCAAGCGCATGCACACGGTGATCGCCGAGGACTGCACCGGCTGCGAGCTGTGCATCGCGCCCTGCCCGGTGGACTGTATCGATCTGATCCCCGACCCGCGCCCGGACACCCTCGCCCTGCCCGCGCACCAACGCCCGGAGACCGCCGACTTCAGGCAGCGCTACGAACGGCATCAGCAGCGCGAGACCGAGCGGGAACGAGCCAAGGCCGCCAGACTCGCTGCCAAGCGGCGTGAGATGTTGTTGAAGAATGCCAGCGGGACGTTGGCGGCGGCGATCGCTAGGGCAAAGGCGAAGAAGGGCTGAGGGCACAGGGCTCAGGGCTCAGGGCCCAGAAGATCAAGAGCAGTTGGCGGCTCTGGCCCTGGCTTTACTGGGCCCTGGGCCCTTTGCCCTGGGCCCTCCAAGAGAAAGGGCCCAGAAGATCAAGCGCAGTCTGCGGGCACTAACCCTGCCCTACCTGAACCCCACATCACCAACGGACCCAACCCAACGTGACGCCCTCCACCCCGCGTCCTACAATAGTCGGCTATCTCAAGTTCCCAGGACACACCAGCCATGGCCGAAGGCAGCAAGGCGAGCAGCAAGGTCGCGCTCGATCCCACCGATCTGTATGACACCCGCTCCATGCTCAGCGACGATGAGCGGATGGTGCAGGACAGCGTCGCCCGCTTCACCGACGAGAGAGTGCTGCCGATCATTGGCCCCTGCTTCGACGAGGGCCGTTTTCCGGCCGAGTTGATTCCGGAGATCGCCGAGCTCGGCCTACTTGGCTCCTCGCTGCCCACCGAATACGGCTGCGCCGGCCTCAACGCGGTCAGCTACGGCCTGATCTGCCAGGAGCTGGAGCGCGGCGATTCGGGCATCCGCAGCTTTGTCTCGGTGCAGTCCAGCCTGTGCATGTACCCGATCTACGCCTTCGGCAGCGAAGAGCAGCGGCAGCGTTTCCTGCCCGGCATGGCCAAGGGCGAGATCATCGGCTGCTTCGGCCTGACCGAACCGCACGGCGGCTCCGATCCGGGATCTATGAAGACCCACGCCAAGCGTGACGGCGACGACTGGATCATCAACGGCGCCAAGATGTGGATCACCAACGGTGGTCTGGCTCACGTCGCCATCGTCTGGGCGATGACCGAAGACGGCATCCAGGGCTTTTTGGTCGAGCGCGGCATGAAGGGATTCGTCACCAAGGACATCCATCGCAAGATGAGCCTGCGCGCCTCGGTGACCAGTGAGCTGTATTTCGACGACGTGCGGGTGCCGGATGCCAACCGCCTGCCCAACGTGCGCGGACTCAAGGGCCCGCTGTCCTGCCTGACCCAGGCCCGTTACGGCATCACTTGGGGCCCGATCGGCGCCGCCATCGCCTGCTACACCGAGGTGCTGGAAAACACCAAGACCCGGATGCTGTTCGGCAAGCCGCTGGCCGCCACCCAGACGGTACAGCGCCGTCTGGCCGAGATGGCGCGGCGGATCACCACCGCGCAGCTGCTGTCGATGCAGCTGGGTCGACTCAAGGACGCCGGCACCATGCAGCCTTCGCAGGTCAGCCTGGCCAAGTGGAACAACTGCCGCATGGCCATCGACATTGCCCGCGATGCCCGCGACCTGCTCGGCGGCGCCGGTATTACCACCGAGTACTGCCCGATCCGGCATCAGCTCAATCTGGAAAGCGTGATCACCTACGAAGGCACCGAGACCGTGCACGAGTTGGTCATCGGTCGCGAGGTCACCGGCCTCAACGCCTTTTGATTTGAGAGGATGGGCTGACCATCAAGCCGCAGCGCAGCCAACATCGCCACCGAGCGCTAGCCGCCATCGTGCTGCTGGCGCTGGGCGCGCTGTTGGCCGCCGATTTGGCTGCCAAGCGGGTCTACAGCTACCGCGACGAGAACGGCATCCTGCACTTCACCGATAAGCCGCCGGATACCGATCAGCCGGTGGAGTCGCGACTGGCCAAGGCCGACCCCAAGAAGTGGATCGAGGCGCTGGAAGAGGGTCCGGCCGACGACAAGCGCTACCTGCTGGTCAATCAGATGGCCGGCCCCGCCGAAGTGGAGATGTACTTCGTCGACGCGCTGAATGTGCTTTCGGCACCCGAACTGCCGGCGCGGGTAGTGGTGCCCGGTTTGACCAGCACGCCGATCCTCAAGGTGATTCCGGAAGACCCGACCCGCTCCTGGCGCTTCAATTTCCGCTTCCGCTGGATGCTCGGCGACCCCAACGCCAAACCCAACCCCAACGCCCGCTACCGGCTGCCGTTCCGGCGCGGCGAGCAGCATCCACTGATGCAGGGCTTCGGTGGCCGCTTCAGCCACACCGACGAGCAGGCCTATTTCGCCATCGACATCGCCATGGACGAGGGCACCCCGGTGCTTGCCGCCCGCAGCGGTACAGTGATGCTGGTCGAAGACGACTTCTTCGGCGCCGGCACTGACATCGCCCAATGGGGTGACCGCGCCAACCACGTCCGCATTCTGCACAACGACGGCACCATGGCGGTCTACGCCCATCTGGCCCTGGAGACCATTGCTGTCAAAGTCGGCGACAAGGTCCGCGCCGGCCAGCAAATCGCCCTCTCCGGCAACACCGGCTATTCCACCGGCCCGCACCTGCACTTCGTGGTGCAACGCAATACCGGCATGCGTCTGACCAGCGTGCCCTTTCGTTTCGTCGAGCATCCGGAGATGGAGATGATCGAGGGGACGGTGTTGGGGCTTCCGCTGAAGAGTGAAGAGCTGGACACGGCGAAGCCGTAGCCGACATCGGCCTGGTCAGACACCAGCAAAAAGCATGCGGGCAGGATGCCCGCGGTCCAAAGCGCGCTCCGACATTGGCTCTCTACTGGCTACTGGAACTGGCTACTGGTACTCGCTCGCGGGCAGGATGCCCACGCTCGGTCAGGCCGCCCGCGCCGCCATGATCCGCTCGATCTCATCCGGATCCTTGGGCGCACCATCGGTCAGCACCTGGTTGCCGTCCTTGGTCACCACCACGTCATCCTCGATGCGCACGCCGATACCGCGCCAGCGCTTGGTAACCCGCTTCTCGTCGGCACCGATGTAGATCCCCGGCTCGACGGTGAGCACCATGCCCGGCTCAAACACCCGCGGCTCGCCGCCGACGCGATAGTCACCGACGTCGTGCACATCCAGGCCCAGCCAATGGCCGGTCTTGTGCATGAAGAAGCGCTGGTATTCGCCTTCGGCGATCACCTCGTCCAGCTCGCCCTTGAGCAGGCCCAGCTTGATCAAACCGGCGCTGATGGTGCGCACCGCGGCCTGATGCGGACGATCCCAGTGGTTGCCGGGTTTGACCTCGGCGATGGCCGCCTGCTGAGCGGCGAGCACCAGTTCGTAGATCGCCCGCTGGGGTTTGCTAAAAGCCCCGTTGACCGGAATGGTGCGGGTGATATCGGAGGCGTAGCCCTCGAACTCGGCGCCGGCGTCGACCAGCAGCAAATCGCCGTCATTGAGCGCGGCGCGGTTGGCCCGATAGTGCAGCACGCAAGCGTTGGATCCGCCGCCGACGATGGGCTCATAGGCCGGCACCGAACGATGCTTTCCGAACACGTGCAGGATCTCGGCCTCGATTTCGAATTCGCTGCTGCCGGGTTTGCAGACCTCGAGTATGCGCTGGTGCGCCTGCACCGAGATCTTTGCCGCCTTGGCCATCAGACGCAGCTCGGCGCGGGATTTGAACAAGCGCAGCTCATGCAGGATGTGGCCCAGCGCGGTCAGCGCCTGCGGCGCCTCGGCACGGCCCTTGACCTGAGCCCGGGTGCGATTGATCCAGCCGATCACGCGCAGGTCGAACTCGGCGTCGCGACCGAAGGGATAGTAGATGCGCTCGCGGTCCTCGAGCAGCCCAGGCAGGATGTCGTCGATATCGTCAATCGGGAAGGCGTCGTCTACCCGCAACGCCTGCGGCGCCTGCTCCGGACCCAGCCGCGGTCCATCCCACTGCTCGCGGCGCGGGTCGCGGTCGCGGCAGAACAATATGCTCTGCGCGGCGCTACGACCGGGCACCAGCACCAGCACCGCCTCGGGCTCGGCAAAGCCGGTGAGGTAGAGCAGATCGCTGTCCTGGCGATAGGGATAATGCGCATCGTTGTTGCGGATGCGCTCTGGCGCGGCCGGAATCACCAGCGCGCTGCGCTCGCCGGCCATCGCCATCAGCTGCTTGCGGCGACGTGCGTATTCGGTTTGAGTGATCATGCCGCCTTCCGCGGGTGCGACAGGTGCACCATCAGCGCGCCCATGCGCAGGAACTCCACCAGTTCGGCATAGGCCGCCTCGTCCTCTTCGGGATCATCGCGCAGCTCGATTTCGCTGCGTGCGATCCGGCCCAGATCGTCGAGAAACTCCGCGCAGCCTTCGTCCTTGGCTGGCGGCTGGTAGCCCGCCAGACCCAATCCGCCCAGGAAGCCGGCGCTCCAGCTCAGCAGCGCGTCGGTGCGCTTGGCGATCAACTCGCTGTCCGGCGGCAGCAGCGGCTGGAAGTCGAAGGACTCGTTCTCCAGCTGACTCCAGCTGACCCGGGCCAGGGTATCCAGCACTCGCTCGGCCTCGTCGCTGCTGCCCTGACCGAAGGCCTGCTCCAGACCCAGCCGGGTCTGCCAGGCTTCCAACTCGGTTTCGGTGCCGCCACACAGCCAGCCGCACACGTTGCCGTGCAGCTCGGCGGCGCCCAGGTTGGCGTTCCAGCGTTTGAGTAGGCCTTCCAGGCTATCGAATGGATGTTCCACGCTTTGATTGGGTCACTGCTCGGGTGCGCGCAGTGTAGTGCAGCCGGGCCGGATGGCCCAGCCGATGGTTGGCAAAGCCCGATGCGGCGCCGGAAACTGATAGGGGTCGGGGAGGAGACCTCCCCGCCCTCCGAACCGTACGTGCGGTTCTCCCGCATACGGCTCTCCAGCCGG
>JAUIFV010000230.1 GCA_030430155.1 Gammaproteobacteria bacterium | reverse complement strand
CACACTCCCCCCGCCGCTCCCCGATCTGCGAAGGCTCCGAACGAAGCCTATCGACCCTCGAGGATCTCGCTCGAGGCTTCGCGTGCTCGATGCAATAGGGCTAGACTCGGAAGTCTCCTGACCCATGAGGCCACGAAGACGCTCCGTCTGCTTTGACCGGGTCGGGCTGATCGTCGAAGAGCACTCGTACCGCATTTCGCGATTAAACTGCAGATCTCGACGCCGGATCTGCGGACCCTTCAATCTCGACTAGCTAGGGGCCCGTACGGGTGCAGGATCAGGTTCAGGACGTAAGCGCTCGCTATCGCCTTCGGCGCAGCCTGTATGCCGACGACATCGGCGGATTCCTCGCGCAGGGTTCCGCAGCCATTCTCGGTGAGCTGGCAGGCGCCACCGGTTTTGAAGTCGGAGTCGAGCAACGCGGAGCCTGGGTCGTCCAGATCAAGCTACTGCAAGATGCGTTGCAGGGGTTCAAAGATCGCGGCCGAATCTACTTTGAGTACGCGATTCCGCGCCTCGGCAAATGGGTGGATGTGGTCTTGTTGCTCGATCACGTGGTGATCGTGATCGAATTCAAGGTCGGCGAAGCTCGTATCAACCGCACTGACATTGATCAGGTCTGGGATTACGCGCTGGATCTACGAAACTTCCACGAAACCAGCCACGCGGCGCCGATCTGTCCGTTGTTGGTCGCCACCGACGCAGCGCCTTCGGTAATCGGAGTATGCAGCTGCGCGCAAGACCGGCTGATGACACTGCCTGTCGGCATCGGCGGCGGGCAGATCAGGGCGGCGCTGCAACAGGTGCTCGGTTTTCTGCAGGGCCCGAATTTGGACCCCGCTGCCTGGGAACGCGGGCGCTATCAGCCCACACCAACCATCATCGAAGCGGCCCGCGCGTTGTACGCCGGGCACTCCGTCGAGGCGATTTCGCGCAGCGGCGCCGGCAATGAGAACCTGTCCCAAACCTCCGGCGTGATCGATCAGATCATTGAACAAGCGCGCCACCACGGGCGCAAGGCTATCTGCTTTGTGACCGGTGTTCCGGGCGCCGGGAAAACCCTGGTAGGCCTGGATGTGGCGACTCGCCATCGCAATGAAAAGAGCGCGCTCCACAGCGTCTTTCTATCCGGCAACGGCCCGCTGGTCAAAGTGTTGCGCGAGGCGCTGGCGCTGGACCACATCGAGCGTGAGAAAGCCAAAGGGTTGAAGGTTGGCAAGGGCGAGGCACGCCGACTGGTCAGCTCGTTCATCCAGAACGTCCATCATTTCCGAGACGAATGCTTGCGCGATTCCTCCCAGCCGCCAGTCGATCACGTCACCTTGTTCGACGAGGCGCAGCGTGCCTGGGACGTGGCGCAAACCAGCTTCTTCATGCGCCGCAAGCGCAACCTGCCAGATTTCGATCAGTCCGAACCCGAGTTCCTAATCTCCTGTTTGGATCGCCATCCCGACTGGGCAGTGGTTGTTTGTTTGGTTGGCGGTGGCCAGGAGATCAACACTGGTGAAGGCGGCGTCGGCGAATGGATTCAGGCACTGCAGCGATTCCCCGACTGGGAAGTGCATCTGGCGCCGCAACTGCATGGCAGCGAATATCGCGCGGTTGAGGCGATCGCCGAGATGCGCCGTTGTCGAACGGTGGTCGACCATACCGAGCTACACCTCGCTACCTCAATGCGTTCTTTTCGCGCGGAGCGTCTGAGCGAGTTCGTCCGGCTCTTGCTGGAACGTGAAGTTGAAGCTGCCGCCGAGCTCTACCGAAGCTTTGCCGACCGCTTCCCCATCGTCCTCACCCGCGATTTGAACCAGGCCAAGGGCTGGCTCCGCAACCACGCCCGCGGGCAGGAGCGCTACGGCATCGTCGTGTCCTCGCAGGCGCAACGCCTCAAACCTCACGCGATCGACGTCCGCCCCGCAGTCGATCCAGTGCACTGGTTCTTACACGGGAAAGAGGATGTCCGGTCTTGCTATCACTTGGAGGATGTCGGTACGGAGTTTCTGGTTCAGGGGCTAGAGCTGGATTGGAGTTGTGTTGTTTGGGATGGAGATCTCAGGCATAGCCAGAGTGGGTGGCAGCACCATGAGTTTCATGGCAGTCGGTGGCAGCGGATTCGCAAGGCGCAACGACAGCGGTATTTGGAGAACGCTTATCGGGTGCTGCTGACGCGGGCAAGGCAGGGGATGGTAATGGTGGTGCCGGAAGGGAGCTTTAGTGACTCGACGCGGGGTGGGGAGATATATGACGGGACGTTTGAGTTCTTGCGGGGGATGGGGTTGAAGTCGGTTCCCGCGTGATCCGGGACGTTAGCGGATCACCTCGGGACAGACGGGATCACCTTGGAACAGACCGAAATCCTGTTCGCGCTCCGATCGTCGACGTGCTGTCAAGTATGCTCATCGATGTCCAATCCGCGACCCGCACCACAACCTTGCGAAACTCTCGAGACGAAGCTTCCTGTGTGCAGACCCTAGCTTGAAACCACCGGCTCACCCATAGCGTGCTGAACCCGACTGGGCTATACAACTCGCCGTTGCATCCACTGCCGGACCACCCATGCGTATGCGCCTGATCGCTCTGCTCTTGACCGTTGCCCCTGGCCTGGCGGCGGCGTCTACGCTTTGGGATTCGGATTCACCGTTGCTGGCGCCAATCCCCGGGTCGCCCGAGCTCCTTCATTGGAGTGCGGTTGCGGCTGGTGATGGCAGCTATGTGGTCGGGGTTGGTCGCTCCGACGGGGTGTCAGAACTGCTCCATTTCGATGCGGATCATCAGCAGCTCCGGCGGCACCGGCGCATTCGTGGCGAGAGCGCCTACGCGATTGCGGGCGCTTTCGGTTTGACCCGTCTGGGCGACGGCAAACTCTATGAGTTTGACTGGTGGCGCACATCGCAGGTCGGCGAGAACGGGATGTCGGTCTGGGTAAGCGGAGACCTGGTCGCTCGGGGCGACCTACGCAATCGAATCAAGCAGGTGCTCAGATCGCCGACTTCGCCACTGTGGGTGAGCGTTGAGGAACGACGTTCGACTCTGCATCGGGTGATCCGTATCGACCAGGTCGGACGTCAGAGAATCGCATTCGAGTCGCCCCTCGGCGAGATCTCAGCAATCGCGCTCGCCGGCGATGATGGGCTGTACGTGTCCAGGCGGGTCAATGGTGCGCCAAGAATCACCCGCTTGGAGGCCGGCGGCGATAGTCGCTGGAGCACCAACATCAGCACCCCGCAAAACACCTATGCCAACGCGCTGCTGGCGCTGGATGACGACCATCTGCTGGTCGTCGCGCAAACCCTATACGAAGTCCCCTTGCGTCTGATTGAGCTCGACCACGCGGGTGCCGAAGTTGCCCGGCACGAGCTCAACCTGGACCTGCCTCCTCGTGCGATCCGGTTCGTACGGCAGCTGAATGACCATTCCATACAGCTGGTTGCGGAGGACTACAACGGCGCCAACAGCATTATTCAGTTGGCGCCTGATCGATCCCTGGCGTGGAAGTTCACGCTGCCGGACGACACGGATGTCTTGGCTCGGTACCTCGGGCCCCCGGCGTTGTTCAACGCCGGTGAGCAGACTCGGTTTATTGCCAGACAAAGAGTAGTCGTCGACGACGAAAGCATCGATCGCTACTTCTACTACGCACTGGCTGCAGACGGCATGTTGCTTCGCGAAGTGCTGTTGCCCGATGATCCGAAAATCTCCGGTTTCGAGCCGCGCCCCTCGCACGGGGATTTTCTCAGCCTGGGTCGCCCCGGCCAGGTCGATGGTGATGGAGTCTTTCATCAACTGCCGCTACCGGACCTGTACCGCAGCGACGAGCGCGCGCTGATTCTGGCCGCTTACAGCGCTGGCGATGAACGATTTGCCGTCATCGAACGCCGGGCGGGCAGAGAACTCCAGGCCTGGCGGCGGGACGGCAGTATTCGTTGGGTCGCCGGGCTCGAACGGCCGAACAATACCGATCGCAGTCCCATTCATGCCCAACTGCAGGTCTCTGATCGGGCCTTGTGCTGGTTTGCCAATGATTCCACCAGTGGCGAGGTCATACTGTCTGCGGTGCAGTGCTTCGATCGTCAATCAGGCGCGCCAGGATTGAGTTTTCAGCCGGTCAACCCGTATCAACACGAGCTCCCGCACTTGCTGCTTCAGGGCGGCATCGTGGCACGATTCGCCGAAGGCGGAACCACGTTGACACTGCGCTTTGAATCGGCTCTGGACGGCGCGATGATCCGGCCGGCCCTCAGCGGCTTGAATCCCAACCTGCGCATCGTCGGTCAGCCTGGGGGCGGGGGTGTCGGTTTGAGTGGCGGGGCCGACGTCGCGGTCTATTGGTTTGACGGCGTGACACCGGCTGAGCAGGCGTTTCCCGCTCAGTTCGGAAGCAAGTTCATCCTCCCCAGCGGCATCATTCAAGGCAACTACTGGCAGCCTCGCGGCACTGATTTGCTCACCCAACCGATTTCAGGACCGGGATTCAGCGTACAGGTCGCTGGTCAGGGCAATCCGGTGGTGATCGCGGAGCCGGCAAACGGCGGTCTGAAGCTGACCGGTCTGGAGGGCGCGACCGGTGAGGTGCTGTGGACAGACCAGATCGAGAGCATCGAAGGGATACCCCACGAATCAGTCACGCTGGCGGATTCGGCGACGGCGGACGAAGTGGTGCTATTGGTCAACGCCGATGCAGATTTCGATCTGTACCGGATTGCTCGTCGCGATGGCAGCCGGATTCAAACGCGCAGTTTCGAGTGCGGTGCGGCACCGTGTCAGTTCCACCTCGGGGGCATCCCGCACAGTGACGCGGGCCTGGATCTGATGGTGCTACGCCAGCAGGATGCAGGCGCCAGTGCTCTGCGCGCGCTGCACACCGACCTTGACGAGCCTGCGGCCGTTGCTGCTCAGGCCGGCGTGGCGGGGCTTTGGTACCACCCGGGCTTGCAGGGACAGGGGTTGGTACTGACCTACATTGCAGACTCGCAGACGCTGTTCAGTCCGTGGTTCACCTACGATTCGTTCTCTACAGACAATGACCAATCGGACGCTCGCTGGTACTCGTTGCAGGGGCAGGCCAGCACAGCCTCCGATACTGTCGATCTGGACCTGCTGGCCAACCGGGGCGGCGTGTTCGCCGCACCGCCGCAGGTCGCAGCGGAAAGCGCGGGAAGCGCCAGGCTCAGCTTTCACAGCTGCGATCGCGCGACGCTGGAGTTCGACGAGGCTGATCGGTCATTCGGATTGACGCAGGGCAGCCTGCCGCTACTGCGCCTCGGGCCGCGAACCCGTTCCTGCGAGCTGCACGACGGCAGTATTCAGCCCGGGGTGAGCGTGGCCGACCGGAGTGGATTCAGTACGCGCCAGTCTGGCGCATGGTTTGACCCGGCGACGTCCGGACAAGGCCTGATGGTGGAAGTGGTGCCGCCCAGCGAAGACGACGACGGCCTGCTGTTCGCCGCCTGGTTCACCTACGATCTGAGCCCGGCGAGCAACGATACGATCTCCCAGGATTGGTTCATCTTGCAGTCGCACCTGAGCACAGCCAATGCTGGCAGGGCCGTGGTGCCGATATTTCGCAGCATCGGCGGTCAGCACGTCAGGCGCGCGACCACCAACCTGTTTCGCGTCGGTGAGGCCGAGTTGACCTTTGCGTCTTGCCAATCACTCACCGTCGCCTACCGCTTCGATGACACTGAACTTGCGGCAGAGCATGGTGGCATCAATGGCCAACTGCAGCTGCAGCGCATCGGCGGCTGCGAGTCGTAGAGTCTGTCGGTGCTGCGGCGCTCGCTTAAGGATTACAACGTTGGCGCTAGACCGACGTCTGCAGTCGGCCACAGCCAGCTCTCGCAGGCGCAGTTTGCGCAGATGATCGGCCTGAACGCACGGAAACCAATCACCGGGTTTCCCTATCGCGCGCTGGTCCGTTGGCCGCTTTGCGTGCTGGCCGCAAGCGCGCTGCTGATTGTTTGGGATTTGTACTTTCTGATCGGCGATCCGGGGATTCTATTGGAGCTCGCGCATCTCCTCGTGCTTCCGCTGTTTGTGCTGACGGCGATCTCGCAACTGCTGTTCGTACCCTGGGGTGTGGCGGCGATGTGGAGCGATGCGAAAGGCCAATCGCCCCAAGCGCTCATGATTCATTCGCTGGCGCTGCTCTCCGGTTTAGCACAGCTGCTGCTTTTGGTCCTGCTGTATGCGGCCACGACGGAGATGTTGTTTAGCTGACAATCGGCCAATCGCGGACTTCAAGCCAACCAGCATCCGATCGCATCGCCCAGATGGCCACTTTCGCCGCCAACTCAGGCGTATAGTCGATCACGCGCGTCGAGCGGCATGAGCACAGCGCAGCTGCGTCGAAGGACCGAAGCCGAAGGGAGAAGGACCGATCCGCGCTTGCGCTGTCGTCGAGCCAACGACGCGCCTGGCCAACCTATGGGGAGTAGATCATGACCAAGTTCAACCGCGCAGTTCTCTCTTTCGCCGTATGCCTGTCACTCGCTGTGGCCGCACCGCTGCAGGCCCAGGATGCCGAGGAGATCATGGCTCTGGCCAAAGCGCAGTGGGCCGCTGAGAACCGCAATCTGCCTGCCGCTGACGCCTGGACCTCGATTGCCGACGATTACACCGAGTTCAATCCGGTCTTTCCGACGTTGATCGAAGGCAAGGCGATGGCTGCGCGCTTCTATGAGGCGGGACTAGATGGTCCGGACACCGG
>JAUIFV010000229.1 GCA_030430155.1 Gammaproteobacteria bacterium | reverse complement strand
TTCCCGCGACCACATTGGGAGCCGAGATCCGGCGCTGCAGATCGGTGCCGCAGTGCGGGCAGCAGCTCAGTTCTGGATCGTTGATCTTGGCCAGCACCTCCAGACCTTCGGCGCAGTGCTCGCAGCCGGTACCGGGGCTCGTCGGTGCGTATTCGTAAATGGGCATGGCCGGCTACTCCAGCGGGTTGGTGATCTCATTGCACAGGTCGGGCAAAGGTAGTCGCCTTCAAGCAATGATTGAGGCGTCGGCTGCGTTCTCAAGCGCTCCCGGCCAGCCAGCGAGCTGGTGCCAGCGGTTGATGATCAAGCAAAACAGATCGGCGGTGACCTCGGCGTCATAGACCGCCGAGTGAGCCTCCTGACTGTCCCACTGCAGGCCAGCGGCGCGTACTGCCTTGGCCAGAACGGTCTGGCCGTAGGCCAGGGCCGCCAGACTGACCGTGTCCAGGGTGCTGAAAGGGTGGAAAGGGCAGCGCTTGTGCTGTACGCGGCGCACCGCGGCGTTGACGAAGCTCAAGTCGAAGGCGGCGTTGTGACCAACCAGGATGGCGCGCTGGCAGGCGTGCGCCTTCATCGCCTGACGCACCGGGTCGAAGATGTGATTGAGCGCGGCGCGCTCTTCGCGGGCGGCGCGCAGCGGATGGAAGGGGTCGATGCCGGTGATCTCCAGCGCCTTCTTCTCCAGATTGGCGCCGGGAAAGGGGACCACATGGGTGGAAACGGTCTTGCCGCGAACCACCTGGCCGTCCTCGGCCAGATCGATGGGAACGGCAGCAATCTCCAGCAGGGCGTCGGTTTCGGCGTTGAATCCGCCGCACTCCACGTCCACCACTACGGGTAGAAAACCGCGAAATCGTTGGGACAAACTCGGGCTGGTTGGTGCACTCATCGGCGCGAGGATAGCGGGACTGCTGTCGTGCAAGCCAGTTCCCCGCGTTGGTTGCGGCACGGCAGTAGCGATCGGGGCTGCCTTGCCGTCACCCCGGCGCAGGCGGGGTGCAGCGCTTTGCGACGTGTTTGTATGGCGCTGGATCCCGGCCCTGGGGACTCCCTGAATAACTCACGTGGCCGCGACGGCACCTCCATGTCTTGCTGAGAAGGGGGTTCGCCAGTAAGGCGGGCGTCGCAGGCCATAGTCGGCGCTTAAGGGCAAGACGTCCAACGCAGCTGGCGGGCTTCTCAGGGAGTCCCTAGGCCGGGATGACCAGTAGTGGTGATTCAGTCGACGCGATTCACGGTTCGCGATCCGCACCACAGCGCGCTCGCAGTAGCCTCGCGAATGCAGGCTAGTAGGCGACGCCCGCGTGTTCGCGATAGCGCAGGAACACCTCGCGGGCCTGATCGCGCAGCAGATCACGGCGCACGTCGATCTTGCGCCTTTCCAACTCGCCCACCCAATCGGCCGGCAGCGGGCCTTCGTCGAACTCGCTGAGCTCCTCCACATCGCTGCCCCGCGCGCCGATCAATAATCGATCAATCCCGGCCCACAGGCTGCCGCCGTAGCACATCGCGCAGGGTTGGGCCGAGGTGGCCAGGGTGTAGCGGCGGCCATCGCCGTTCAGTCGGAAACGGCCTAGATGGCGCTGCGCGAACATGAAAGCCATCATCTCGGCGTGGGCGGTGGAGCAATTCAGCGGAACCACCCGATTGACTCCGGCGGCGACCACCCGGTCGTCCTCATCAAAGACCACCGCGCCGAAAGGGCCGCCGCTGCGCTGGATGACGTTCTGGTTGGCCAGGCTGATGGCCAGGCGCACCTTGTCTTCGTCGCTGATGCAGGTCCGCTGTGTGCGCAGTGTTTCGGCCAGCCACTCGGGCAGGTCTAGTTGGATGCTTTGGGTCATCGTGTGGGCTGGCGGTTTGGATAGCCGGATTCTAGCCGGGCGGGCTGTAAGGGCACAGGGCCCAGGGCCCATGGCACAGGGCTCAGGGCTCAGAAGAGCGACTTCGTTGGTAGCCATCTGCCACGCCAGTGTTGATTGCACCATCGGTGCGGATGCTGAGGCGGTGGGGTTGGCTGGCGGAGCAGGGCAGGCCGCGCGCTTTGATCAGGGCCACGCTGATATGGTTCGGATTGCCTTGGGCATCGGCATCGGCATCGGCCGTCAGACGCAGCCGCAGCTGGGCCGGGGAGGGGCGGTTGGCGAGTTCGGTGCAGCGGAACAGGATGCCGGCCGATTGACCGTGTTCGGCGGCCAGCTGCAGTCGGCGCAGATGGCGATCATCGCAGTGGCCCGGCCAGATCAGCACAAAGGCGAACAGCTGCGCGCGCAGGCACTGTTCGGCGGCCCAGCGGCTGTCGTCGTCGCTGTCGCTGGCGACAATCAGCAGCTGCTCCAGACGTACCCCGCGCGCAGCAAGACTGGGTCCGTTGAGCGCCAGCGGCGGCGCCACCAGGGCGACCGAACGATCTTGCTCAGTGGCATCGGCCAAGGCCGGCAGCAGCAGGCTGATCTCACCGTGACCGGGGTAGGGCAGCAGGATCTCGCTTAGCGCCCCCAGCGGCCAGCCGCCGCCGGGGAGCAGGCTATCGAGCTGCGGATGACCGCTGGACCAGGCCGGTTGTGCCGGCTGCCGGGCGCGACCGCGCCAGAGACGAAGATGCTGCGGAATAGACAGCGGCTGCGCGGCCATCGCTTCTACCAGCGGCGCAGAACGCCAACGCCCAGGCCTTCGATGACCAGTTCCTGCTGGTCCAGATCCACTTCGATAGCCGTATAGGCTGGGTTGGCCGCACGCAGCTGGACCTTGCGGCCGCGGCGGTGAAAACGCTTGACGGTGACCTCTTCGCCCAGCCGGGCAACAACGATCTGGCCCTGTCTGGCCTCCGGAGTACGGTGCACGGCAAGCAGGTCGCCGTCGAGAATGCCGGCATCGATCATGCTGTCGCCGCGCACCCGCAGCAGATAGTGAGCCGGCGGGCTGAAGCTCTGCCCGTTCATGCCCAGCTCTTCCTCCACGTTCTCGGCCGCCAAGATCGGGCTACCCGCGGCCACCCGGCCCACCAGCGGCAGGTAGTCGCCCGACACTCCAGCCGGCTCGCTGAGACGAATCCCGCGCGCCCGACCGCTGTCGAGCTCGATCACGCCCTTCTTGGCCAGTGCGCGCAGATGCGATTCGGCGGCATTGGGGGAGCGAAAGCCGAAGGCCGCGGAAATCTCCTGCCGCGTCGGCGGCGCGCCCTGCCGTCGCACGCGTTCGGCGATCCAGTCGAGGATCTGCTGCTGCCGAGGAGTGAGGCTGGCTGACATGGTGTCTATTTATACAGCAACGCGCATCCGCGGCCAACACCTAGGAGCATCTGATCCCTACTGCATCAACGCTTGACGAAAGTTCACAGGGAGCGCAAGCGCGACACCACAGGTTTCCGCCATGGGATTGGCCCACATTTGCCAGAAGTCGCATCCGTTGGGCGTCCAGATCGCTCTTGCCGCACTGCACCATTACTCGGTACCCTAGCTGAACATTCGCTTGAGTACGGCGCGCGGGAGGGCGCACCAGTTCAGGCTTACCCGTTCCTGCTTGCAAAGAAGGGGGCCAAAGTCGCGTGTCCATTTCCTCCCATGCCAGCGCCGCTGAGCGCTTGACCCTGACCACGCCGGCCGTGCCCGGCACCGAAGCCATCCTCAGTCCCGAAGCGCTGGCCTTTGTCGCCGATCTGGCGGCTCGCTTTGGACCCGAACGGGATCGATTGCTGCAGCGCCGTCGCGAACGACAGGCGCGCCTGAATGCCGGAGAGCTGCCCAGCTTCCTGCCGGAAACCGCGGCGATACGCGCCGGTGACTGGAAAGTCGCGCCCATTCCGCCCGATCTGCTAGACCGCCGGGTGGAGATCACCGGGCCGGTGGATCGCAAGATGGTGATCAACGCGCTGAACAGCGGCGCACGCACCTTCATGGCCGACTTCGAAGACTCCAGCGCGCCGAGCTGGAGCAACATGCTGCACGGTCAGCTGAACCTTTACGACGCGGTGCGGCGGCAGATCGAGTTCAGCAGCGACAAGGGCAAGCAGTATCAGCTCAACGATAAGCCCGCCGTGTTGCTGGTGCGCCCGCGCGGCTGGCACCTGCCCGAAGCCCACGTGCTGCTCGACGGCCAGCCGATCCCCGGCGCGCTGTTCGACTTCGGCCTGTTCGTGTTCCACAACGCCAAGGAGCAGCTGGCCCGCGGAACTGGGCCGTACTTCTACTTACCCAAGCTGGAATCCCACCTCGAAGCGCGGCTCTGGAACTTGGTCATCGACCACGCCGAAGTGGCGCTGGGCCTGCCGCGTGGCGCGATCAAGTGCACCATCCTGATCGAGACCATCCTCGCTGTGTTCGAGATGGACGAGATCCTCTACGAGCTGCGCGACCACATCGTCGGCCTCAACTGCGGCCGCTGGGACTACATCTTCAGCTACATCCGCGCCTTCCAGACCGATCCCGCTCGGATCCTGCCCGAGCGCGGTCAGGTGACCATGGCGGCGCCATTCTTGCGCGCCTATTCGCAGCTGCTGATCAAGACCTGTCATCGTCGCGGCGCCTTCGCCATGGGCGGCATGGCGGCGCAGATCCCGATCAAGGGCGATGAGGCGGCCAATGCGGCGGCCCTGGGCAAGGTGCGCGCCGACAAGGAGCGCGAAGCCGGCGACGGTCACGACGGTACCTGGGTCGCGCATCCGGCGCTGGTGCCGATCGCCGAGGAGATCTTCGATCGCGCCATGCCCGGCGACAATCAGCTGGACAAGCTGCGCACCGAAGTGGAGGCCGACGCCGCCGCGCTGATCGCGCCGACTACCGGCAGCATCACCGAGGCCGGCGTGCGCAACAACATCGAAGTGGCCATCGTCTACCTGGCCGCCTGGCTAGGCGGCAACGGCTGCGTGCCCATTCACCACCTGATGGAGGACGCCGCAACCGCCGAGATCTCCCGTGCCCAGCTCTGGCAATGGGCGCGCACCGGCGCCCAGACCGATTCTGGAACCACCCTGGACCTGCCCCTTCTAGAGCAATGGCTCAACGAGGAGAAGGCCATACTCATGCGTACGGATAGTGCGCTGGGGATGAATTCGACCGACCTCGACGAGGCAGCGGAACTACTGTGGGAAATGATCAGCGCTGATGAGTTTCCCACTTTCCTGACCCTGCCGGCCTATGACCGGCTGATCGCAAGAGAGAGAGCATAAGATGGCATACATGAGCGCTGCTGAGCTGGAACAAGATTGGCGTGACAATCCCCGTTGGGCTGGCGTCAGCCGCCCCTACAGTGCTGAAGAGGTTGTCCGCCTCCGCGGTACCGTTCCGGTTGAGCACAGCCTTGCCAAGCTCGGTGCCGAGAAGCTCTGGCGCTATCTGAACACCGAAGACTGGGTCAACGCGCTCGGCGCGCTCACCGGCAATATGGCCATGCAGCAGGTCAAGGCGGGTCTGAAGGCGATCTATCTGTCCGGTTGGCAGGTGGCCGCCGATGCCAACACCGCCGGCGCCATGTATCCCGACCAGTCGCTGTATCCGGTGGATTCGGTGCCCAACGTGGTGCGTCGGATCAACAACGCGCTGCTGCGCGCCGATCAGCTCAGCCACGCCGAGGGTGACGACAGCCAGGACTGGCTGCAGCCCATCGTTGCCGACGCCGAAGCCGGATTCGGCGGCGTGCTTAACGCCTTTGAGCTGATGAAGCACATGATCGAAGCCGGTGCCGCTGGCGTGCACTGGGAAGATCAGCTGGCCAGCGCCAAGAAGTGCGGCCACATGGGCGGCAAGGTGCTGGTGCCGACCCGCGAAGCGGTGCAGAAGCTGGTCGCCGCGCGTCTGGCCGCCGACACCATGGGCGTGCCGTCGATCATCATCGCCCGCACCGACGCCCTGGGCGCCGACCTGCTGACCAGCGATGTGGACGACAACGACAAGCCCTTCTGCACCGGTGAGCGCACCGTTGAGGGCTTCTTCAACACCCGTATCGGTCCGGAACAGGCGATTTCCCGCGGTCTGGCCTACGCGCCCTATTGCGATCTGATCTGGTGCGAGACCGGCACCCCGGATCTGGCCTTTGCCAAGCAGTTCGCCGAGGCCATCCACGCCAAGTACCCGGGCAAGATGCTGGCCTACAACTGCTCGCCCAGCTTCAACTGGAAGAAGTACCTGGACGACGCCACCATCGCCAAGTTCCAGCGCGAGCTGGCGGCGATGGGCTACAAGTTCCAGTTCATCACCCTGGCCGGCTTCCACGCCTTGAACTACTCGATGTTCCAGCTCGCCAAGGGCTACAAGGCCACCCAGATGAAGGCCTACGTGGAACTGCAGCAGAACGAGTTCAATGCCGAAGCCGAAGGCTACACCGCCACTCGCCATCAGCGCGAAGTGGGCACCGGCTACTTCGATCAGGTCACCCAGGTCATCGCCGGCGCCGATTCCTCGGTCACCGCGCTGAAGGGGTCCACCGAAGCCGAACAGTTTGACAAGGCGGCCAACGGCTAAGTGCTGCAGGCCAGTTTGGACAGCGAAAGGGCCGGGTTTTCCCGGCCCTTTTTGTTTGTCGCCCAGATCGCCGAGACGAGCTGAACCGCGGGCGTCCCGCCCGCAACGCTCTTAAATTCGAATCAGGGTCAAGAGCATGCGGGCAAGAGGCCCGCGGTCGTGTGCCCGGCATGGGCATGGACTAGTCATCTGAGAGGTGATGACCGGAAGCATTGACAGCAACCGTAGTGAAGGGCAAGGCCGGGACCGTGAGGGACTGAGCTGAAAGCAGC
>JAUIFV010000228.1 GCA_030430155.1 Gammaproteobacteria bacterium | reverse complement strand
CGTGATGAAGTCTTTGGAGAAGGACCGCGCGCGCCGCTACCAGTCGGCCAACGCCTTCGCCGAGGACATCGAGCGCTACCTGAGCGGTTTGCCGGTGGTCGCCGCGCCGCCGAGCATCGCCTACAGAATCAGCAACTTCGTGGCCCGCAACAAGCTGATGGTCGGCGCCGCGAGCCTGCTGGCGCTGAGTCTGGTCGGTGGCGTGGTGGGTTTTGCCTGGCAGGCCCGGATCGCGCAGGCGCAGGCGCGTATCGCCGAACAGCGCACCGCCGAGCTGGCCCAGGTGGCCAAGTTCCAGGCCGAGATGCTGGGTCGGGTCAGCGCCCTGGAGGCCGGCAAGCTGCTCAGCGCGGATGTGCAGCGCCGGCACCGCCAAGCGCTGGGCGGACTGGCGCTGGATCAGGAACTGCAGCAGCAGCGCGCTGCTGGGTTCGCCCAAGAATGGGGTCTGGTCAACGCCACCGATAGTGCCCGTCAGCTGATCATCGCCACCGTGCTGCAGCCGGCGGTGGCAGTGATCGACAGCGATTTCGCCAATCAGCCGGTGCTGGCCGCTTCGCTGCGCGAGGTGGTCGCCGAGCGCTACCGGGCGATGGAGCTTTTTGACCAGGCCCTGCAGCTGCAGCAGCAAGCGCTGGCGGTGCGTCTCCAGGAATTGGGGGATGGCCATCCGGCGACACTGCGTACGACGGCCGCCGTCGGGGTGCTGCACCGGGATCTGGGTCGCTTGGACGAGGCCGAGCCCTACTACCGTCGGGCGCTGGAGGGATACCAGCAGCTGGGAGCCGATCATCCGGACACGCTGCTGGCGACCGGCAATATGGGCGCCCTGCTGCGCTCGCAAGGCAAGCTGGCGGAGGCCGAGTCGTACTATCGCCGCGCCCTGGCCGGCTTCCGCAAGGTGCTCGGCAACGATCACGAGACCACCTTGACGGTGGTCAACAATCTGGGGCTGCTGCTGCGCAATCAGGGCCGCCTGGACGAGGCCTTGCCCTACTACGTAGAAGCGCTGACCAGGAATCGCGAACTGTTTGGCCCCGAAGACCGGGATACGCTGGTCTCTATGCACAACATGTCCAGACTGCTGCAGGCCAAGGGTGAGCTTGAGCGCGCTCGCGATCTGAGCGAGCAGGGGCTGCGGGTCTCCCGGCGCGCGCTGGGTTCGCTATCGGTGCAAACCCTGACCTTCGCCGCCACGCTGGGCTCGCTGCAGGTCGACATGGCCGAGTACGACGAGGCGATCGCCCTGATGACCTCGATCGAAGCGGCCACCCGCGAAAGCTACACCGGCAGCAATCGCTTCCGCATCGCCCGACTGCTCAACTCCCTGGGTCGCGCCTACGCCGGCGTTGGCCAGGTCGAAACCGCAGGCCGCTACCTGAGCGAGGCCCGCAGCATCTTCGCCCGTACTCCCGGACCGAATCCCGCCGATGCGCAGCGCAACGCGCGTGCGCTGGCCGAGTTAGGGGAGCGGAGTAGTGGCGGCTCGCCATAGCGGCTTGGATGTAAGTCCACGCACCGGGGACTCCACGGTCAGTCGTAGTGAAACCGACTCCTCGATGCCCAGCGAGTCACTCGCACGCCTTGTTGCGCCTGGCGACCCCGCTGCGGAGTCGTCGGTTGGCGCGATCATAGCCAGCAACACGCATCAACATACTTTGATCAAGAAGTTATGATGCGTTGACGCGGTCTTCCGGTGCGCGATCAATTCGCCTTGCCTGTTTCTTCGATGTCTCGTACAACCGGGCGTTTCCGGACTGGGCGAAGACCATGTTTCTACGACGTTGCCATCCCCCGTGGTCCGCGGCCCTGTTGCTCGGAGCGCAAATCGCCGTGGCTCACGGCAATGCAATCGAGCACTTCGAATGGTTCGCCCCGTCTCGGACAATCAGCGACGAAGAGATCGTCCTGCTGCGTGCAGAAGCAACGATGCGCGCAGACCGCAACGAGCCTGGCGCGGAGGGTGACGCCTATGACTTCTTTGGCGACGACGTCGTGATCAGCGGATCAACGCTGATGATTACCGCGCCGGAGGATGACATCCATATGCAGGACCAGGGCTCGGTCTACGTCTATGAACGAACCGATACCGACTACGCGCTGCGCTCCAAGCTGGTCGCGCCTGAAGCCGTGTACGAGGGCAAGTTTGGTCGCTCTATTGCGCTGTCAGGTGACCTCGCCGCGATCGGTTCCCTTCGAGTAGGTTCGAACGATTCTCCCTTCACGGGCGTGCATATTTTCCGTCGCGTTCAAGGTCGTTGGGTCTTGCAAGACGTATTGCTGACGCTCAGCGATAATGCGTTCGGCAACACGCTGGCCACCGATGGCCAACGAGTCTTCGTCGGCGCCCGCGAAGGCGTGCTCGTATACGAAGATCAGGGTGGCACCTGGTCTGAAAGCTCACGTTTGATCGCGCCGGAGTCGGCGAACTACCCGGGCTTTGGCGGCGACATAGCCGTGCGCGGCGATACCGTGTTCGTCGGCGCAACGGCCAATAATGCCGAAGTCGGGGAGGATTTCACCGGTGTGGTCTATGTTTACGACTTCATCGATCAAGACTGGGTGCTGCGGGAAACCCTCACCCCTGCCCAGCCGGCACTTGGCGACCGCTTCGGCCAATCCATCAGCGTCAGCGGATCAGTGCTCGCCGTGGGCGCGCCAGATGACGGCAACCGCTTCGATCCTCGCAATGGTTTCGTCACGATTTTCATGGAGCAGGACGGCCAGTGGGTGCGGGAGTCGACGCTGACGGACAGCGACGGGGCAGAGAGTGATCGCTACGGGCAAGCGGTAGCGGTCGACGCTGACCTGCTGGTGGTAGGTGCGAGCGGCAAAGACGCGGACGGCGTGTCCAGTCTGGGCGCCGCGTATCTGTATCAGCGCCGAGAGGGCAGCTGGGTTTTTCTAGGCCAAACCGCTCCGCCCGCCGGCAATCCACTGTTTGGCGGTGGCCGTTTTGGGGACAGCCTGGCTTTGCGAGAGGGAGACGTCGTGGTTGGGGCGAGATTGACCACCGCGGGCGGATTCCAGTCGGGCGCTGCGCACGCCTACCTGGTGAGTGCCGATGGATGGGGCTCCGGTACCCAACTCGATACCGGACGCGGCAACGCCAGGGCCAACTTCGCCGCTGCCGTCGCGCTCCACGAAGATCGCGCGATGGCCTATGCCAGCGGTCTGGACCACGCGGCCATCGTCTACGAGCGCAGCGGCGATCAATGGCAGGAAACAGACCGATTGGCAGCATCCGAGCGTCCCCTTTTGAATCGATCAAGTTCCGGCGTCACGCTGGCGCTCAGCTCCGACACCGCGATGATCGGCTATCCCACCGAACACATCTCCGACGAGTTCCAGCGGGGAGCTGTCTACGTTTGGGAGCGATTGGCGGACGGATGGATCGAGGCGCAACCGCTGCTCCCCGACGACGGAGCAGCCAACGACCGGCTCGGCGCAGCGCTGGCGATCGACGGAGAGGTCGCTGTCGTTGGCGCCCCTGGGGCCGACATCAATGGCGTGGATGGCGCCGGTGCAGTCTATGTGTACAAGAAGACCAACGGCCTCTGGCAGCAGACGCACAAGCTCGTTGCCGATGAGCCCGGTCAGAATCATCAATTCGGCTCAGCTGTCGCCATTGACGGCGAAACCATTGCGGTATCCGCCGCACGCTACGGTCCTGGCAGTGGCGTTGGTGCTGTCTACGTCTTTGTCAGAGAAGGCTCGGACTGGATCGCTCAAGCGTTCTTGCGGGAGGACGAGGAGGCCCATCGCTACGGCTCATCGGTGGCGCTGGAGGGTGACACGCTGCTGGTTGGATCAAGTCGCCAAGACCTGCGCAATGCCGCTGCCTATTTTTACCAGCGGACCGACCGAGTCTGGAAGCAGTCGGCCAGGGTGAGCGAACCAAGCGGCGGCAATGCGACTTTCGGCAGTGCGGTTGCGCTATCGGGAGACGCGGCTTTGGTCGGCGCGTTCGCCAGCACCGGCAACACCGGCATCCGAAGGGGCGCGGCCTTCCTCTATCGACGCGTCGACGGTCAGTGGCGCTACCACAATGTCATCAGTTCGCCGCGTAGTGATCACGCCACCGAGGCCGCGAAGAGCCTTGCGCTGGATGGAGACACGGCCTTGATTGGCGATCCGCGCGCATCCGGTGACAGTCCGTTCGCCAATCTGAACGAAGGCCGCATGTACATCTATCGCGGCTTGGCAGACGCCATAGGTACGCCGAACGCCAGCGGTACCTACTGGAAACCCGACGAACCAGGCTGGGGCATCAATATCAGTCATCAGGGTGATCTGATGTTTGCCACTTGGTACAGCTATGCCGACGATGGAAATGTGATGTTCTTGACCACCGAAGCTCGCAAGAATGCTTCAGGCACCTTCGACGGGCCGGTTTATCGGGTGATGGGGATTCCCTTCTCTGCGATCAATGGATCACAAGCCTTCATCGACACCACGGTGGTGGGAGACGCCGTTTTCGCCCCGGCGGTCTCCGGCGAAATCGCGGTTCGCGCGACTGTCAATGGCGAGCAATTGTTCGGTGATGGATTCACCAGCTGGGATCGCCTTCGTCCGTTTGAATTCGGCAGCTCAGCGCCGTCGTGCATCGGGTTGGTGGGATCCAGGTCCCTGAGCCGGAACTATTCCGATCTATGGTGGAACCCCAGCGAGGCTGGTTGGGGCTTGACCCTGAGCCACCGCAACGACTCGATCTTCGCCCTGTGGTACACCTACAACGAAGCCGGCCGTGACCAGTGGATGAGCGCGTCAGCGCTCGTGCTGCAACCCGACGGCAGCTACCGCGGTGCCATCGAGCGTCCCGAGTCAGGTACGCCTTTGACGCAGCGCGCCGGACCGGCAACCACCTTTCCCGTACCTCAAGTCGGCCTTGCAACGCTGCGCTTTGCGGACGGGGAGACCGGCGAGTTCAGCTACGAGGTGGATGGTGTCATGCGGACGACGCCGATCACGCGATTCGTGGCAGTAGACGAATCGCAGCCGCTGGCACGCTGCCTTAGCCGCTGATTTCGCATCACGGAGCTGGGAACCGTTCGACGATCTCAACGTAGGAACCGTCTCCTTCGATGGCTTCGACGTCAAAGTTCCACGCAAAGTCCGAAAAGTACCGGCCCCAGGGCTCCTGTTCGATCTCAATTCCATAGGCAAATAGAACAAGGCCGAAAGGCTTCGCTTCGTAGTCCTCCCTCGCAATCGATATGAGAAAGTCGTCGACGGTTACGCCAGGATTGAGCGGTAGCCCGAGATCGGACAGCTGTCGGAGCTGCTCCTCGAGCGTCATAGCTCTGTTCCCTTCGGCCGGTCTCCGACCCGCCCACGCGCCAACCGCACCGCCAGAGGCCGATCCAAGCCCAACAGGAAATACACCAACCCGGGCGCCCCAAACAGCCACTGCGGCCAGGTCGGTTTGATGTACAGCGCGGTGATCAGGCTGATCACGCCGACGCTGGCCATCAGCCAGTACATCAGCTCGTCGACGCGGGTCAGGTAGCGTTCGTTGGCGGACAAACCGATGCGCTCGGCGCAGCGGCCGGCGCGGCGGTAGAGCAGGGCGAGGACGCTGCACAGGCTGATGAAGCTGCAGGCGTAGGTGATGAACATCAGCTGCAGATCGCCGATCCCGCTGATCTGGTAGTCGCTGGGCAGCCAGCCGCCGCTGATCCAGGCGAAGCCGCCGGCGAAGACCAAGCGCAGCGGGAAGACGTAGACCAGGACCAGAAATACCAGCAGCAGGCTTAAGAAAATCGAGGGTCCGTCGTCCAGTCCGTAGCGGCGACTCCAGACGTTGTGGGCGTACCAGAACATCGCCACCATGGCGAAGCTGGCGGCAAAGGCGGGGATGGCCTTGAAGGCGTTGATCAGCTCCTCGGCGTTGCTGGGGATGGCGTCGAAGGAGATCACCAGCAGGGTCACGGCGAAGGCGAAGGCGGCGTCGACGAAGGCTTCCAGCCGGGTGACCTGCTGGCCGCGCTCGGCGAAACCGGTGGCTTTGGGTTCAGCGGTTGGCGACGCCATGGGGCACGTGTCCGGTAGTCACATGGGCGGCGGCGGTTTCGCAGTTGCGCTGCTGATCGTCGAAGAAGATGTCGGCGCCGAAGGCGGCCAGGAAGGGGCCCTTGTCGCGGCCGCCCAAAAACAGCGCCTCGTCGATGCGCACGCCCCACTCGCGCAGGGTCAGGATCACCCGTTTGTGCGCCGGCGCCGAGCGGGCGGTAACCAGCGCGGTGCGGATCGGTGACTGCTCGGCGGGCAGGGCGCTTTGGATCCGGTGCAGGGTGTGCAGCACCGCCTTGAAGGGGCCGCCGGAGAGCGGCTGGGTGGCGTACTCGCGCTCGTTGGCGCTGAAGGCGGCCAGACCCTGCTCGTGGCTGATCCGCTCGGATTCGTCGGAGAACAGCACCGCGTCGCCGTCGAAGGCGATACGCAGCTGTTTCTGATGGGCGCCGCGGGTGGCCGAGGGCAGGATGGTGGCGGCGGCGAAGCCGGCGTCCAGGGCCAGGCGCACATCCTCGCCGTGGGCGGACAGGAACAGATGGCCGCCGAAGGGGTTGAGGTACTGGTAGGGCGGCGCGCCGTTGGTGAAGGCGGCGCGGACGATGTCCAGCTCGTAGTGCTCGATGGAGTTGAAGATGCGCAGCCCGGAGTCGCCGGAGTTACGCGACAGCAGGATCACCTCCACCCGTGGGGAATCGGCGCTGAGCTTGTTCAGATTCAACAGCTTGCGGACCAATTCGAAAGCAATTCCT
>JAUIFV010000022.1 GCA_030430155.1 Gammaproteobacteria bacterium | reverse complement strand
CTTCGCTCTGTTTCCCAACATGGTCCCAGGCCAGTTGTTGGGCTTGATAAAGAAGGACGTCGCCCGATGTCAGCAGGTTTGCAGGGACTGGCGGATTAAGAACGGTTTGGAATCCAAATTTGATGGCTCGGCCCATCACATTGTCGGTGGCGGTGATGGCCTCAATCAATTTCTGTTCGCCCTCTATCTCGACGAACAGATCTCAAGCTATTTCGAGGGCGAGTACATACTGAATTCGTTTGGTGCACTGGAGAACCTCCCGTCGACACAGTCAGGTTATGACCATGGTCTACGATTCCACCGAGATGTCAGGACCTATTCCCATGATTTCCGGCTGATGGTGAACATGCTGGTCATGGTTGATGAATTCACCCCTGAGAACGGCGCTACGTTGATCGTACCTGGTTCACATCGACGAAAGGAAAGGCCTTCCGAAACAGAGCTCGAGCGCAGAGCCGAGCAGGTTTGTGGTCTTGCCGGAAGTATTCTTCTATTCGATTCAAACTTGTGGCATGCGGCTGCACCGAATAGGACCAAACGATCACGCATGGCGCTGACGTTGACATTCACCAGGCCGTTCTTCAAACAGCAGCTGGACTATCCACGTTTGCTGGGAGATGAATTCCCGCCCAATGAGCGTGTGCGGCAAATTCTCGGCTACAATGCGCGTGTTCCGGCGAGTCTGGATGAATGGTATCAGCCTCCTGAGAAGCGAATGTACAAACCAGGTCAGGGATAGGGTTTCCACGTGCGTAATTTCAACGAAGAGTATCGAGATACCGGCCTGAGGCAATACGCCTATGATTTCGACTCAATCGTCAGAAAGTACATGATGCAATCGCTCAGCCCTTTCTTTACTGCAGGAAAGGCACTTGAAATCGGCTGCTTCCAGGGCGACTCAACGACCCTCTTCTCTGAGTGCTTCGAAGACCTGACTGTGATCGAGCCTGCCGAGTCGCTTATCGCAATCGCCAAAGAACGTGTCCCTAGCCGAGTTCAATTCGTACAGGGCACGATTCAATCGGTTGATTTTTCGGGAGAATTCGAGTCCATCTTTCTCGTGCATACGTTGGAACATCTTGACGACCCCATTGCTGATCTTGAACGAATCAAGACTTGGTTGGCTCCGAGCGGCAAGCTCTTTGTGGTGGTTCCAAACGCCTACGCGGCATCACGCCAGATCGCAGTCCATATGAGCTTGATCAATACCTGTACTTCCGTGACCGAAGGGGAGCGAGAACACGGCCATCGCTGCACCTACAGTTTGGACACACTAGAGCATGATGTGCGTAGCGCCGGATTGAGTGTGGTTTCCCGAGGTGGAATCGTGTTCAAGCCCTTCGCGAATTTCCAGTTCGATCTCATGATTCAACACAAGATCATCGATCAAGCGTATCTGGACGGTTGCTATGCGCTGGGCATGAAATATCCGGACCTATCAGCGAGTATTTACCTCGTTTGTGGACGCGACTAGCATTCGCGCGTGTCCCGCTCTTGCTCGCTTCTGTATTCGATCACGCCGCTTTCAGTGAACGTATGAATCGTATGCGAGTTCGGCAATGAGGAGTTCCTCGTGTATGAGCAACCGCTGACGCTCCAGGAGATTGCTCAGCTGCGAGTAGACTCAATGGTGCACTACATCTGTACGTGCGCACGGCCGCAAGGCCTGCTTTTTAGAGAGCTACCTGGCTGCGTGACCGGCGCCCTCTTCGCCCTCTTGCCGATCGTCGCTGACGGTGGATCGCTTGAGCGCCATGCATTGTGGTGTTATGCCCTGGCCCACTGGGAAATCCCCGATTGGCCAAGGCTGGTGGGCGTCTGAGGTGAAAGCCGAGGCACTCGTCGCGACCACGTGGAGCGCCATAGAAGTGGCCGGCCGGCAGATCATCCAGGTCGCGGTCACGCTGGTCCTGGCTCGCATACTCAGTCCCTCTGATTTTGGCCTGATCGCAGCGATCATGCTCTTCACCGGGCTCGCTGGAGTCTTTGTGGATGGCGGCTTCTCCGCTGCCTTGATCCAACGTCGCAACGTTGACATCGTTGATGAAACAAGCATCTTCTGGTTCAACTTGCTCATCGGTCTGTCCGCGTCCGCTCTGATTTTCGCGATCGCACCCATGATCGCTTTGTTCTACGAGCAGCAACTACTCGCGGACCTGATGCGGTTTATGTCGTTGGGTGTGGCCTTTGCATCATTCGGTGCGATCCACACAACGCTGCTATCGCGTCGGCTCAACTTTCAAATTCCGATGCAGGCTGGACTTCTCGCTACGCTTGTTTCCGGATCCACCGCGGTTTGGTTGGCGCTTGAAGGCCATGGCGTGTGGGCACTCGCGGTACAGTCGGTGCTCATGGCAGGTCTCAACTCTGCCTTGCTTTGGTGGCTGAACGATTGGAGGCCGAAGGGCAAACCGGCGTTTCGCTCAATCAAAGAACTCTTGCCGTTCAGTTCATACCATTTCGCTGCCATCCTGGGCGATCTGGGCTACACACGCCTCTACACCGTGTTGCTGGGAAAGTTCCACGAAATCCGCGATGTTGGCTACTACACCAACGCCGATGCCCTTCAACAGGTTCCCAGCACTTTCTTGGTGCGGGTGATCTCCCGGGTCGCCTTTCCGCTCTTCGCCGCAGCGCAAGAAGCGCCCGATAAGATTCGCAGAGGAGTGCAGGTCTCAGTTCGAGGAATGATGTTGCTCAACGCGCCGATAATGTTATTCATGGCGGCATTGGCTGACCCGATCATCGAAGTACTGTTGGGAAGAAAGTGGCAACCGACGGCGCCGATCCTCAGCATTCTCTGCCTTGCCGGTTTGCTCTATCCTGTGCACGCGATCAACCTGAACGCCTTGCTTGCACAGGGCCACGCGAAACTGTTGTTCAAGCTCGAGTTGCAGAAGAAGTTGTTGGGAGTCGGCCTTATCATCTCAGGTTCCTTTTTTGGCGTCCTAGGCGTAGCCTGGAGCCAAGTGGTATTTTCAATTGCCGCACTCGGGATCAACGCGCACTACACCAAGAAGCTATTGGGCTACGATGCCCGTAGTCAACTGACAGACATCAGCGCACCACTGTGCCTCAGTATGGTGCTTGCAGCGTGTCTTTGTGTTCTGAACGACAGTTGGCAAATGAACTCACCTCTGATGCTTGCACTGGTACTTCCCGGTGCGTTTTTGGTCTACGCACTCATAGTCTTGTTGGCGCGTTTTACGGCCGCCGACGACATCATTCAGCTATTTGGAAGGGCCCGACATAGATAAATGGATAGAGGCCTTGAAGTATTCTGTAGCGAGGAGTTCGAGCAAGCCCAGCCGCTGGTAAGCGTGCTTATGCCCACTTACAACCAAGCTGGATTCATTGAAGAAGCTATCAGGGGTGTCGTTGAGCAATGCACTGATTTCACCTTTGAATTGCTCATCGGTGACGACAGTTCTACTGATGAGACATTTTCTATAGCGCGTGCTCACGCGAAGCGATTCCCACATCTGATCAAGGTCCTGAGGTGGGCTAAAAACGTTGGCGCGGAATCGAACTACAATGAACTGGTAAGACAGGTTCGCGGTAGATTCGTAGCATATTGCGAAGGGGACGACTACTGGACTGATTCCAACAAGCTCCAGATGCAGGTCGACTTTCTTCAAAGCAATCCGAAAGCAGGACTGGTCCACACAAACTTCGCCCACATCATCTCGAGGTTCGGGCATTGGCGAATAGCTGAAAACGACAACAACCTGGCCTCTAATGCGTTTGATTCGGAGAATGCGGTTTCTCAGCTTCTTGTTGGAAACTTTATCCAGTCATGTACGTTCTGTGCTCGAGTTGGGCTTTTCGCAGAATACCGCAAGTCAGCGCTAAATAGAGTAGTCAGTCCTGTTGGAGATTGGCCGTTCTTCATTTTTGTCGCCAGTGCGTCCGAGATTGGCTACCTCGATTGCGTCACTGCGGTCTATCGTAGGGCGCCCGGTTCAGCGACCAACGCTGGTTACGCCGCACGAATGAGCCAAATTAGGCGCTCACGCCAGATGATCGAGCAAATCGGCCAGTTGCTGGGGAGGAACGAGGAAGCTCGAATCGGGGCCCGTGATCTGGCGCGGCTCGAATTGAGCTGGGCATTGTTCACTCACAACAAGGGTGCGTTCTCTGACGCGTGGAACTGGCTTGAAGCGCATGATCGCGAGTACACTCGGCATCTTAAGCCTCGAATCATGGCGGTGTTAATCCACTCAAGACTGGCGGGTTTCGGTTGTGTTCTCTTGAGGGAATTCAAGATGCTGATGAGCGAGATGCGGAATTATCAAAGAATGGATTGAGACCACCTTACAAGCGAGATGCGGAAAGGGTTATGGGAGTCGTCGCTGACAACTTGTTGCGAATCTGGGGGATGTTGCCGCGACGCAGTGGGGCATGGTGCGTGGTATGTGAGAAACAGATTGGGCGATTCCTTCCTTATCGGGGAGGATTGGCCGGCATACCTCCAATGCTTCGGGAGTTGGACCTGATCGGAAGCGACGTTAAGAATTTCAGTTGCCCTAGGTGTGGGAGTTTTGACCGAGAAAGGCATTTGGTTCTCTACATGAAGCATAGCGGTCTATTCGAGTCGATAGACGGCAGTTCGGTCCTGCACTTTGCGCCGGAGCGTCACTTGTCCAGATTGATTACGGAGCGCGGTCCGAGGCACTATGTCCGAGGAGACCTTTTTCCCACTTCACCGGACTATCTTAGGCTTGATATTCAGGCCTTGCCTTTCGAGAGTGAAACATTCGACTTGGTCATTGCAAATCATGTCCTTGAGCATGTTGAAGATGATTTGCGCGCACTTGCCGAGATTGGCCGGGTGCTCGTACCGAATGGCGCAGCAATACTGCAGACGCCATTCAGTTCCAAGCTGCAGCAAACCTGGTCTGACTCCGGGATCGATTCGGATTCAGCGAGACTGCAGGCCTACGGCCAGGAAGATCATGTGAGGTTGTATGGCAAGGATATTTTTGATCGGTTTGGTCAATTCGACTTGCGGTCTTGCGTCGGAGGACACAGTGAAATTCTTCCGGAGGTGAGTTCCTCCAGGTTCGGAGTCAATGCTAGGGAGCCATTCTTTCTTTTTCGGAAAGGGGCTACTGACGCTTGACAATTGATTTTATTTTCTTCACCCATTCTCGCAACGCGAGGAGCCCCGGTCCGATCATCGGGTATTGCAAAGAACGCTCCGGAAACGTCTCCAGGGTTTCGTTGGTTATTGGCGCGGTTAACAATTCCTGCGATACTCCCTTTATTGCCACAAAAGTGCAACGATCGTTGGATTCCAAGCCGGGTCTGCCGAAATTCAGGTGTGGAGGATTGAAACATTCGTAAACGGAGCTGAATCCATTGTTAGCAAGTAGGTTTATCAGCGAAGACCTGCTGAACCAAAAGCTCTCGTTATTGTCGGCCGAAGCCCAGGTGCGACTGCGCTTCTGTTCGTCGGTGCTTCCCTCGGCGTGTTCCCGCGCGATATGACCGTGGCACACGGATTCATCTATTTGCACCGTGGCGTCGCCCAATAGTGAGATGTGAGTATCTATGAGAACCAGGTGGCGGGTCATTTGATACATGGTACTGAGCAGCTCTGCGGCATCGTTGGCCGGGAGATGGTAAAGCAGGCCACTGCAAAGGATGACGTCAAATTCGCCCAGGCTTTGTGCACTGAGATCCCTGACGTCTGCGTGGAGGAAGCGGAGTCGATTCAGATTGAGTACCTTGCGGCAGTACTCAGCCTTGACTATGTTGGCTTCACGGGCATCAACGCCAATGACTTCGGCTCCCTGCAGTGCAAACTCGATGGAGAACTGTCCATCCAGGCAGCCTAGATCGAGTACCCTCCAGGTTTCTGGGGGTGTTTGTAGGATGTCGCACGTGGCCTGGAGGAGTCTGCGCAGTCTGGTATGGGGAAGTCCCTCGTTTCCTCTCGTCCAGATTCCATGGCCGAGGGGGATGTCATAGCTCCAGGGACCGTGTTCAGCGATTAGCTTGGCAAGTTCGCTCTGAATAGACTTGGCGTCTGACACGCTGACTCCGTAGGTTGGTGGGCACTGACAATCTTAAGTCCTAGCTGATGGCGGAGTGCAAACTCTGGCGGCAAGTGATCGATCGGGAACTGCAGCACGGTTGGTTTGCGAGAGGTCTGAGGCGGTAGCATTGGGTGCTTCGTCGGTCTTGCGGCATGCGTGATTGGCGCTTTCCTGACGATCGGGAGTATCGGATATCTCGAGCAACTTGGTACTTGGTGAAGTAGGCGCCACTCGGGTGTGCGCGCTGGTGGTGACCTATCGCCCAGATGCGGTGCGTCTGCTTGAACTGGTGGAGTCGCTTGCGGAGCAGGTGAACCGCGTCTTGATCGTGGATAACTCCGGGTTCGAGGACCCATCTGTGGAGAAGCTGGTCCTGAACCACAGGGCCTTCGGAGACGCACTGAGTGTGGTTCGGCTGCGCCAGAATTGTGGAATAGGCTCGGCAATCAACGTGGGCCTTGAGGCGGCCAGAGCTGCGGGTTTCGACTACGTACTGCTAAGTGATCAAGACAGCCTGCCATCTTCAGGAATGGTGGACGAGTTACTGCGCACCGACACGGCACTGCGCAAGGAAGGATTGCCGGTTGGCCTGGTGTCACCGGAGTACGTCGATGAGGTCACCGGGCATGCGTTTGGTTTTCAAGTTCAACGACCCGGCAGGTTTTTCTATTCGGTCGCGCCGCCGAGATCTGGTGAGCCTTGGATCGAGATTCTGAGTGCAATCACGTCCGGCTCGCTCATTCGCCTTGATGTCTTTGACGTCGTTGGCGAAATGCGAGAGGACTATTTCATCGATTACGTTGACACGGAGTGGTGTCATCGAGCGATCCACTTTGGCTACAAACTGTTCGGGACCTCCCGGGCCGTGCTCAGCCAGCGGCTCGGCGAGGATCAGTTTCCGGTTTGGTACTTGAAGTGGCGCCCCTACAACGGCTACTCGCCGCAGCGGCTCTATTACCGTTTCCGCAATTTCATTGCGATTCTCAAGGCGGACTTCGTTCCCGGACGCTGGAAGCTGCGGGCGTTGTGGTATTGGCTAGGGAACCTGTACGCCTATGTGCTGTTCTCGCCAAGGCGTTTGGTCAACATCCGCTACATTGCGTGGGGGCTATGGGATGGGTTGCGCGGCCACATGGGGCCGATGCGGACAGGGAAGACGGCAGATCTCGTTTCGGACTAGGGAGTAATGCTGGGCAACTATCTGCTCGAATGAGGGGCACAATGCTGACCGCCGATTCCTTGAGGACGGTGGAGCCAGGTCTGGCGCTTGAGCTAGTCCCTGTGGACTGCTGGCTTCGGATAGGTTGTGCCTGATACGAGGTTCTCGACACTGGCACGATCCCAACTGAAATCAGCGACATGCTTGGTCTTTTTGCCCAGAAACGCGCTGTGGCAATAAAGTGCAGGCACGGGTGTCAGACGCAAATAGGGGTCCGCCAGGGAAGAGAAGCGTCCGACGATGGGGTTGCACATGCCTGAGTCCACGGGGGTGATCCCGAGCTGCTCGTTGAACAGGACGCGCAGTCCCATGTCGCTGAATTGGAAAAAGTTCCACGGTCGCTCGTGAGAGCTGTAGGAGAAGTGGGTTTCCACGAACACATGTCCACCCACCCGAAGCAGTTTGCAGATTTCCTGGGATACGACCCAGGGCATGGCGAAATGCTCAAAGCTGGCGCTCGAGAAAATCAGGTCGAATTCAGTTCCTGGGTCGAAATATGAAGACAATTTGTGGGCGTCACCTACGATATCCACATTGCTCCCGCTGTAATAGTCGAAGCCTATGTACTCGGCTTTCGAGAACTGCTTCCTGAAACTTGATTTTCCGGTAACCTCGCGACTACCTACTTCCAGAACGCGAGCGCCTTTTACATTTGCCAGTTCCAGCAAAGCGTTTTGCCAGTTCGCGTGAGTCACCTTCCGCGGAGGCGCTACGTCATCGGCTAGAAAGCGATTATCGAATCGGGCTTCAACGAATAGCGGTATCCGTCGCAACATCAGCAGCACCGCACGTATAGTCGAATTCATTTCATAATCCAGTGTGTTGCATAGCCATGCAGGAGCTACTTTTGTTTTTGAGTCCGCTCACTGCCCATGGTCAAACTTGGGAAACCGTGCTTGACCAGCATCTGCAGCTTTCTAGGAAACAGCCGGAAGCGGCTGAAGTAGCGAATAGCACCCAGCTTGCGTGTTCCCGCGACCCGTTGTCTTTCGGCAACCCACCGCTGCCGGTCTGACCATACGCTGTAGAGCGTGTGGAGATAGATCGCTTTCAACGGCCGCAGCGATCCAGCCGCCGTCGTCAAGACCACCCCTTCAAAAAGCAGCAGCAATAGATGCAACGGTAGCAGTAGCACGAGCGCGACGCCCGGTGTGCAAATCAGCATCACCATGGTCTTGTTGTGCTCGCTGAGGCGGCGCCTTTGCAGGTTGCTCGCCAGCTTTCCGCGGCTCACCCTAGATCCGCCGAAACTGGCGCCCTGCCGATGCCGGTAGCCACTGTTGCTGCAAGAAATGACTTCGGCGCCCTGCAGGCGCGCGGTACAGCAAAGGAGCATGTCCTCGGCGATCGAGCCGAACCACTCAGGGAAACCACCGGCGCGGATCCACAAATCTCGCTCGACAAACAGACAAGCACCGATGACCATTGCCGCGCTGCATGGTTTAGACGAGCGGATGGGCACTGGGTTGTAGAAGGGATCCAGATGGCAACCTTGGTCTACCAACTCACCTGTTTCCCAGTCGTATTGCGGCACTGTCGCAATGATCGACGTTGGGCGTGCAGCTCCGGCCGCGTGAAGCATCGTTTCCACGGCATCTGCAAACAGCGCCGCGTCGTTGTTCAGGAGCAGCAGATATCGACCGTTGGCGACGGCCGCCATGCGATTGTTGGCAACGCAGAATCCAACGTTGCGATCGCTGCTGATGACTTTGACCGTGGGATAGTGGTGTTTGAGCAACGCGAGCGACGCGTCGGTCGAAGCGTCATCGTGGACGATGATCTCGATATCACTTGCGCCGGATTGCTCCAAGACGGATCTTAGGCAATCGTGCAGCAAGCTTTCGCCATTGTAGTTGGCTATCAGTACCGACACTTTGACGGTGGCTTGCGCACTTGCATTCATCACCGATGCCTCGATGGAAACCCGTGAGCGCTTAGGGCGTGGGATCTTCGGAGTGTTTTGTCAGTGTCCATCGCCAGGTTTCTTCCAGTCCCGAGCGCAGATCGGTCCGAGGCAACCACTGGTACTGCGCGCGGGCCATACGGTTGTCCAGGGCAACAGATTGCAGATCCACTCTGCGGGGTGATTGGTAGGTGCGGCTAATCGTCCTCCCGGTAACCGCTTCAATAGTGGCTAGCAGGTCGTTGATTGATGTCGCTACGCCTGCGGCGGCGTTTACGGTTTGGACGCCGGGTGCGAACTCGGTGTCGAGGATTCGGGTTACGAGGTCGGTCAGGTCGTCAACATAAAGGTAGTCGCGCGTCGCACCTCCGTCGCCCCATATCGTGAACGGTTCACCTCTCGATGCGGCGGCGAGTGCCCAAGGAACGATTCCAAAGCCCGGCTTGCCTACTTGTCCAGGCCCATAAACATTGGATGGTCTCAGAATGACCGCGCGTTTGTCGTATTGCTTTGCCCAAGCATGCACGAAGTGCTCGGCGGAGGCCTTCGCCGCACCGTGATACGAACGAGGATGCACTGCGCTGCGTTCCGTATGTCCTCCGGTTCTTCGATCACCGTAGATGCCGCCTCCTGACGAAAAGTAGAGCAGTCGAGGTGCCGTCGCCGATTGCATGCTGGAGAGCATCGACAGGGTCGACTGCAAGTCTCCCACGATTTCACGCAACGGCGCGTTCGCAGTGGACCCGGGCGTCGAGCTCGCCGCCGCGTGAATGATCGTATCGCAGCTTTGGACGAGATCCCTAAAGTGCTCGGGCGCATCGTATACGCCGACCAAGTTGCGAATGTTCGGGTGTTCAAAGCTACTCGGCTTCCTGCTGGCGGCGATTACGCTGTGTCCGCTTGCGGCCAGACGCAGCGCAAGGTGATTGCCGATGAACCCACCAGCTCCCAGAATGGCAATTGAACGGGTCATGGTTGACCCGATTGCCGGCTAGGTTCTTTGCTCTGCCTCACTGCGTACCCTCAAATAGCCGGTGATAGCGATCGACGTAACGGTTGGCGCAGTCGTCCCACGTGCCGATTTGATCCAATGCCCATTGCCGCGCCTGTTTCCCGGCCAGTACGTTGTTGGACGATGTTTCGGCCGTACTCAAGATGTCGCCCAGCTGATCAGCCCGTTCGCAGATCCAACCGTTGCGCTGGTCGCCAATCAGGTTGCGATGGGCCGCTATCGCGGAGGCGACGATCGGGACTCCCGCAGCCATCGCCTCCAGCATGATTTGCGGCCGGCCTTCGCTGTGTTGACTCAGCGATATGAGACCCGTCGCTTGTGGAAACCATTGATCAATCAACGTGGCTGGTGCGACTGGTCCGTGATAACGCACCCAAGGTGGTATCGCCAGTTCCTCCTGCATCGGTCCGAACAGGTGGAGCACGCGATCGCCGGTAGAAAACCAAGTCTGGCCCCATTCGAACAGCGTTCCGATCTTGTTCTTGGTGACTCGACTCACACATAGCCACTGGCGCACATCGGAAGTCTGCTGGCGCTCGACCGTGAACCATGCGGGGTCGATGCCGAACGGCACGAACTCGACCTTGGCCAGCTTTCCGAAATGCTCGCTCAGTGGTGCCACCATCCATTCCGCGTTCGGGCAGAGCATGGTCGTCCTATAGCTCATCACCCGCGACAGCATCGCCTTCATCAGTGGCACTTTCAGCAGTTGCATGTCGGTTCCCAGTACGGTTGCCAACAGCGGGCGACCATCGTTTGGCAGTGCCAGCGCATTTTGTAGCCAGTTGAGATGATAGACGTGGGTATCGCTCTGACGGCGAAAAAGGTGTCGTTCGAAACGCAGCAATCGAGCTGCCGCCAGTATTCCGGCCACAGGGTTTCGGCGCAGTAGATGGGCAATGCCTCCGCGAGTCATCAGTTGCCCAAGCCAGAGCGACTCCTCCTGCGTTGCAACGTTGATGGCACCGGGCGGCTGCGGTCCCGGCGGCGCCCACGAGCGCAGCGATAGGTCAGCGTGTCGACTCAGCGCCTCGCTCAATCGAAGAATGAATTGCCCGCGCCAGTCCTCCGAAGTGGAGGGATAGGATGTGCTGACCATCAGCACGTTGAGCCGATCCGGAGGACACTTATTGCCAGAGGTTGGCCGATGAGCGGCGTCAGCGCGTGCGATGTCCGTACATCCCTTTGAGTGCACCCGAAGTCTAGCCCGGATCATTCCTCAGCGTTGGCTGCACCCGCGCGGCCGCCAATATTGGAATCGCAAGCCCATGCGTTTCCACCTTGGAGATCTACGGAGTAGCGTGCCGCTCTTGGGAATCAATCAGTGCCGGTCAGGTTGAGTCCCGGCCAGTTGATTCTCAAACTCGGCGAGGATCGCTTGCGTCGAGGCATCCTGTGCGTCTCTGCGCTGCTTGGCGACAGCCAAGGTCCTGGCAGCATCATCAAATCGTCCAAGCCCAATCAAGTTGGCGATCAGATCCACTCCTACTGGAGCCACTGTGCCGCCGTGTTCGAAAGCTTCGGTCAGCGCTGCAATGCCCCTATCGTACTGCTCGGACTGCAGCCGAAGCTTGCCGATCAGGTGTTCCAGTCGCCAACGCACATGCAGGTTCTTTGGTTGGGTCGAGTGGTTCAAGTAGGCGGCGATCAAATCCGCCAATGCAGTCGGGCTCAGTCGCTTGCAATACCCATCGAGGACCTGTGCGCCGAGCATCTCGATGGCTTGGGTGAGCAACGGTGTGATTACGGTTGGTGGCATCGCGCGCAGAGGATCCAATCGTTCAGGTGATCCGTCGCTGCGCAGCGTGCAGTCATAGGCCATGTATACGAGGTGCCCAATCCGCGCGCTTTCCGTCGCCGGCTTCCGACTGAGGCGATCCAGGACCTGCAGCGTTGGCCCGGGATCTTGGTCCTGGGCCAGTAGGGCAGCAAGATCCAGCGGCGCACGAATGGAGTCGGGCAATGTTGCCGTCGCATGCGTGGCTAGAGCCCGGTGCGAACGCCAGGTCGTACTTTGAACGTGACTGACCAATGCGCACAGGATGATGAAGCCCACACCGATACCCATGCGCAGGCGCTGGGCAATTGGCAAGTTCTGGACGATGGCCGAAGCGGCCAACAGCAGACCCAAGGCCGGAAGGTAGTTGCGGTGTTCGAAATACAGCTCCAGCGGAATCACGCTGCTCTCCAGCGCATGGCCCACCAGAAAGAACGCCAAACCGCAACAGACCAGCGGAAAACGCGTCCTACCCAACAATGCCAAAGCGATCAGCACCAGCCAGGCGAATATGGATAGCGCCGTGGTCAAGGGTGCGAACAACGAGTTCGAGGCCTGGAATCCATCCGTGTATACCGATCCCAGACTGGTGCCGGGAATCAAGATTCCACTGGCATAGGCAAGTAGCGCTCGAGGTTGGCTCAGCAATCGTTCCGTCAAGCTGAAGCTTCGATGTTCGTAAGCGACCCAGACTTGATCGCCCAGTGCCGACAACGCCAACGCAGTGCCGATTGCCAAAGGCAGCAAGACCAAAACGCCCAGAAATGTCCGCACTGGGCGCGGTCGGTGCTTGCGGCTGAACAATGACCACTCCATTGCCGCAGCCAGGAATGGCGCCAACATGCCGTTCTCCTTGCACAGCATGGCGGCGATGCAAAGCGCTGGGAACAGCAGGAACAATAGTGACTTCGCACGGGCAGGGCCGATTCCCTCAGCTAGCATTCGCCTGCCTTGGAGATAGCTGATGAGCGCTAACAGCACAAACGTCGTGCTGAGCATGGTCGTACGCTGGATCGCGTACAGCACCGTGCTGACATGAACGGGATTGACCGTCCAGGCGATTGCAATCAGCAGGGCAAGTGTTTCAGGTCTGGTGGTGCGCGTGCTGCCTGTAACGAGCAGCATCCGGCTCAATACGTACACCAGAAAGCCGTTGGCCGAATGAATCAGAAGGTTGACCAGTTTCAGTGCATAAACACTGTCGCCAAACAGGATTACGTTAAGCAGAAAGCTGGCAGAACTGATCGGTCGTCCGAGCGGGCCTGCGGTGTTGCCAAATACGACTTCCCACCAGCCCAGTTCGCCCGATTGCCAGGCGAGGACCGGCTCCAGATTCGGTAGATCGTCAAACAGCAGTGGCCCGGAAAGGCCTGCGCCGAAGCAGAGCAAGGCCGTCAACAGAAGCAGTACCGCGATTGACCAGCGATGATCGTCGATGGAACGCCCAATCGGGACGTGGGCTCGCCAGAGTGGCACGTGCAAGAACTCAGCAGGAGGACTGGAGCATCAGAGCATACAGCGGTGTGGATTGATCGGGGTATTGGTCGAGGGTTTCGCTCGGCGATCCCTGCATCCCTATTGTTTGACGCAAAGACTCCAGCGCTCGAGCGCCGGAGTCTTCAAACTCGACTTGCTACTAGCGGCAGGAAGCTGGCGCGCAAACGGTGTTAGTGGAGGTGCACAGCCAGTCCACCGAACCAGTCGCGCCTGTGACCGGGGCCTGCGGTGTAAACGTGAATACTGGTTCACCGCCGTTGCACTGAGTATTCTGCGACGTGACTGTAAATGCGGCGACGCCTGTCGGGGCAAGCCCAGAAACGTACTTTCCGTGGCCATTGGGCGGTGCAGTGTAAACGGAAGCCCAGGTAGCGGCGTAGCGCCCGTTACTTAGCCGGAACTCGGCAATAGCGAGTTTGGTCGGAGCGGCAGCGTACACGGCTTCAGACGCACGGGCGCGGGCTAGATAGTCTTGGTAGGCCGGAATTGCGATGGCCAGCAGAATGCCCAGGATCGCGATGACAATCATCAGCTCGATCAAGGTGAAACCTTTTTGAATGGACTTGGACATGTTCAATCCTCATGAATTGCAAATGGAGTGTCTTTACCCCAATTAAGACCACCACAGGGGCTACTGCGCCGACCCACTTCCCCAGTGTTCATTGGGGGCGAATAAATGGTGACATCCACGGTAGAAAACCGTGTGATAGATCGGCCAACAATTGCAATATGTTCGAGACTTTTTGCAGGGCTATGGATCGAGGAAGGGCTGCCAGCTAAACAGGCCCGAAGAAACGCCGGCGCCAATGCCGTTGTTGGAGTTCCATACAAATAGATATCTAGTAGGAAGCTCCAAGGATGCAGGCAGGAGCCATGGCGGGCCGTGTGTCAATCGGGTGGCCGACTAGAAAGCTGCACTATAGAGAAAGGCCCTGAGCAATGCGGAATTGTTGGGTTTGCCGCCAAATGCGATCAACCGCAAAGCGGTCCTCGATCTTCAGTGAAGCGGACCGCACCACTGCAGCTCTACGACGCCCTCGCTACGAACACTCATGAAATATGCGGGCTAGCCAAGAAACCTTTGCCGTCTACGTTCAATGTACGGTTTTTAAAATTGAACTCTGGGCGTTTCCGGCGCTTCTGGCATGAATGGAAATAGATGAGAACCTAAAGAACCTTGGGCCACCGGAAAGAATAAGCTTGGGCTGGCGGAAAACTGCAATAAAAAACCCCCGGCGCTCACGCGCCGGGGGTCTTTCAACTTCGATTTGCTACTAGCGGCAGGAAGCCGGAGCGCAAACGGTGTTGGTGGAAGTGCACAGCCAGTCCACCGAACCAGTCGCGCCAGTGGCCGGGGCCTGCGGGGTGAAGGTGAACACCGGCTCACCGCCGTTGCACTGCGTGGCCTGCGAGGTCACGGTGAAACCGTTACCGCTTTGCGCAACACCAGCAACGAACTTGCCGTGGCCATTGGGCGGCGCGGTGTAGACAGAGGCAAAGGTGCTGGCGTAGCGGCCGTTGCTCAGACGGAACTCGGCAATGGCGAGCTTGGTCGGCGCGGCAGCGTAGACGGCTTCAGACGCACGGGCGCGGGCCAGATAGTCCTGGTAGGCCGGGATGGCGATGGCCAGCAGAATGCCGAGAATCGCGATGACGATCATCAGCTCGATCAGGGTGAAACCTTTTTGGATGGTCTTGGACATCTTGAATCCTTATGTGTCATGACTGGGAAAGCGAATCCTCGCGCGGTCCCTCCCCGGGACGATCTTCCCTGACCCTCTCGGCCGGGTGTTCGCTTGAGGCGGGTATGTTTTAGCACAGCTCGTGCCAACTGTTGCGATTGCGCGCCGGGCAAATGCAACAAACCCGCACTTTCATCACGATGCGGCCGATTTGCGGGCCAAAGTGTGATCCTGTGCACAGTCCGTTAACGCCGGCCTAACAAGCTGAGCGCGCAATTCACCTCAAGTCTGGGCACCCGCATCCGCGTACGGGGCGCGGTCAGGCTGTCGAAGCGCTGCTTGCGTCGCGCAGTGACGTGATTCGCGGCACATGGTGACCAACAGCGTCAGCTCAGATTCATCTGCGCGGCAGCGCGTGGCTGGGTTTCTCACTCAATTCCCAGCTTCTTCAGCCGATAGCGCATGGCTCGGAAGGTGATTCCCAGCTTCTTCGCCGCAGCGGTCTTGTTGTAGCGGCACTCCTCCAGCGCGTTCATCAGCGCCTCGCGTTCGAGGCTGTCGATGTAGTTGGTCAAGCCGACCCGCTTGGGATCGTCGGTGGGGCTGCCGGAGTCGGCTTCGCCGGTACTGGCTGCGGGGCTGTCGTCGGCGCTGCTGAGCTGCAGATCGTCGGCTTCGATGGTGTCGCCTTCACTCAGGGCCACGGCACGCTCCAGGATGTTCTCCAACTCGCGCACGTTGCCGGGGAAGCCATAGCCCTCCAGGGCGCGCAGGGCGCCAGCGGAAAGATTGGGCGGATCAATGCCCCATTCGGGGGCCAGCCTGGACAGGTAGCTGTTGGCCAACAGAGCGATATCCTCGCGCCGTTCGCGCAACGGCGGCATGCGCAACTCGATGACGTTGACGCGGTAATAAAGGTCTTGGCGAAACTCGCCCTTCTCGACCAGCTTGGCCAATGGCTTGTGCGTGGCCGAGAGGATGCGCACATCAATCGGCACTTCGCTGCGAGCGCCGATCGGGCGCACGGTCTTCTCTTGTATCACCCGCAGCAGCTTGACCTGCATGTGCGCTGGCAACTCCGCAATCTCGTCCAAGAACAGGGTGCCGCCGTTGGCGGTCTGGAATAAGCCGTCCTTGTCGGCGTGGGCGCCGGTGAAGCTGCCTTTCTTGTGGCCAAAGAACTCGCTTTCCATCAGTTCGCTGGGAATGGCGCCGCAGTTGACCGGGATAAAGGCCGCCTCAGAGCGTGGGCCCAACTCGTGGATCGCACGCGCGGCCAGCTCCTTGCCGACCCCGGACTCGCCGCTGATGTGCACCGGTGCCTGGCTGCGAGCCAGTTTGGCGATCGTTTGTCGGACCTGTTTGAGCGCGGGGGATTCGCCGAGCATACGGGTCAGCGCGTTGGATTCATCGGCGCCGGTGCGTTCGGCGCGCAGCCGCAGCGCGGTCTGCACCAGATTGCGCAGTACGGTCAGATCAACCGGCTTGGACACGCAGTCGAAGGCACCTGCCTTGAGCGCCTGCACCGCCGCCTCGACGTTGCCGTAAGCGGTGATCATCGCCACCGGCGTGTTGGGACAGACGTCAGCCATGAATTCGATCAGCGAATGGCCATTGCCGTCCGGCAGGCGCATGTCGGTGAAGCACAGATCGTAATCGGTGCTGGCCAAATGCTGGCGCGCCTCGACCAGATTGCTGGCGGTGTCGATGTCCAGGCCCAGTCGACCCAGGGTGATGCTCAGCAGCTCACGTATACCCGCTTCATCGTCGACGATCAGGGCCTTGGCCTGCGTGCTCATCTTGCTCATCCTGGTTGTGTAAGCCCGCTCCAAACATTAACGGACCGCAACTGTGCAGCCAAGTAGGACGAAAGCGACCTCGGCGCGAGCCCGTGGCGGCGAGCGCCACCATCCCAAGCATGCCCGCGTCAGGCGCGCGCGGCGACTGCCGCCTTGTTGGCCAATCGTTGCGGCGCCATCAGGGCAATGCGGAAACAGCTGCCGCCGCCTGGCACCGTGGCGTAGTCGACCTCGCCCTGATTGGCCTGGACCAGCTGTTTGACCAGATAGAGGCCCAATCCGTTACCGTCCGCATGGGTGGTGAAAAAGGGCTCGAACAACCGGCTCTGGACCTTCGGCGGTATGCCCGGACCGCGGTCGATGACCTCGACCAGAACCTTGTCGGTACCGGCCAGCTGGCGCACCCGCAGGGTGATGTCGGCCGCTTGGTCCATGTCGCGTCCGTAGCGCAAGGCGTTGCGAATCAGATTCCACAGCGCCTGACTAAGCTGCGAGGGGTCGGCCAAGGCCTGTGCCTTGGGCGCATCAATGACGACCTTGATGCTGTCCTCGCCCAACGGATGGGCCTGTTTGAAGTCCAGCACGAATTCTTCCAACCATTGGCCCAGGCGCAGCGTCTCCGGTCTGGCCCGCTCGCGCCGCGACAGCTGTAGGACGTTTTCGACTATGCCATTCATGCGCGCGCAGTGACTGACGATGATCTCGACCAGGCGCTGGTCGGTATCAGGCAGTTCCGGTGACTCTTGCAGCAGCTGAGCGGCGTGATGAATCGCCGCAAGCGGATTGCGGACCTCGTGGGCGATGCTCGCTGCCAGTCTGCCCAGCGAAGTCAGGGTCAGTTCCTCGGCCCGCCTGGAGACCATCGATTCGTCTTCCAGAAAGACCAGCACCGGCGAATCCGCTTCCGGCCCCATGCGAGCAAAGCGCGGCACCACCGCGGGCACCCCGTCGGCCAGATGCACAGGGTTGTTGTCGTGCTGGTTGTGAGTCATCCAGTAGCGCAGCCGGCGTAGTAGTTCGCGGCTGACTTCGCCCAGGTGCGCAACTTTGGGGTCTGGCATGCCGAGCAGATACCAGGCCGACTCGTTGCGGCGGGAGATTCGCTCTTCCTGATCGACCACCAGGATTCCGGTGCGCATGCGCTGAATGATCAGCTCGTTGAGCTGGGTGAGATTGGCGCGATCGCTGTCCGAAGCCGCAGCCTGCTCCTGGCTTTCCCGGGTCTCGCGCGCGAGCCAATAGAAAAGCGCGGCGGTGATGAAGAATCCGGCAGAGAAGAATCCGGCCTGCAGTGGCGTACGATCAGAGGCGGCCAGGGCCAGCGTCGCATAGGCCGCCTCGCCGAGCACCGCCATGGTGGCCAGGGCCGCGGCCAGCAATGCCAATCGCCCCGGCAGCATCAGCGCAGCCATCGCGACGGTGACCAGCAGCAGCGCGCCCGTGCCGCCGGTCAAGCCGCCGAAGGCAAACAGCACCAGTGTGCCAAAAGCCAGATCGATCGCCACCGCCAGGCTGGTCTGCAGCAGTAGGCCGCGCTGCACCAAGCGGACATAGAGCCAGCCGGCAGTAGCGGTGAGCAAATAGATGATGGCAACGATGAAGACGCTATCGTGGCTGAAATTGCTGCTGCGCGGTCGGTAGTTGCTCAGCAGCAAACCGATAAAGGCGCTACCGACAAACAATCGGTAAAGATGGAACAGGCGGAGCTCGCGCCAGCGGACCTGGGCATCGGCGACCTGGTCCAGGCTTTGGACGACCGGCTTGGTGATCATGTGCTGCTCGCAGATGGGGCGCCCGGCGCCGAACGCGCCTTTGCTGTTTACAGCTTCCCCAGCCGCAAAGGTGCCCTCGAACGCAAAGCAATATAGCATCGGCCCTGCCGCCGGTGCGCGCGCTGCCCCTTGGCTCGCGAGGTGGCTTTGGACACAATACGCCGCGACGCGGGGGTGACCCCCCCGACCTTCATGGCGAATGCCATCATGTTTTGGGAGTAGGAATGAACTTTCACGAGTATCAGGCCAAGGAACTGTTCGCGCAGTTCGGACTGCCGGTTCCGGCCGGTATCGTTGCGGGTTCGCCAGAGGAAGCGGTGGATGCCGCTCGCAAGCTCGGCGGCGATCAATGGGTGGTCAAGGCACAGATTCACGCCGGTGGCCGCGGCAAGGCTGGCGGGGTGAAGTTCGCCCGCAATCTGGCGCAGGTGCGCGAGGCTGCCGAGAAGATGCTGGGCACCTCTATGGAGACCTATCAGACCGCCGGCGCTGCGCTGCCGGTCAATCTGGTATTGGTCACCGAGGCCACCGAGATCAAAAAAGAGCTCTACCTGAGCATGCTGGTGGATCGCTCGGCCAAGGCAGTGACCTTCATCGCTTCGCCCGAGGGCGGCGTGGAAATCGAAAAGGTGGCCGAAGAGAATCCGGAGGCGATCTTCACCGTCGAGGTGGACTTCCTGCAGGGCCTGATGCCCTATGAGTGCCGCAAGCTGGGCTTCGCCATGGGGCTGGGCGCCAAGCAGGTCAATCAGCTGACCAAGATCATGCGCGGCCTGTACAAGATCTTTAACGAGTTGGATTTCTCGCTGGTCGAGCTCAACCCGCTGGTCATCAACGGTGCCGGCGATCTGATTTGCCTGGATGGCAAGGTCAATGCCGACAGCAATGCGCTGTTCCGGCATCCCGATCTGGCCAAGATGCGCGACATTACCCAAGAGGATCCGCTGGAGGCGCAGGCCAGCCAGCACGACCTGAACTACGTCAGCATGGACGGCAATATCGCCTGCATGGTCAACGGCGCCGGGCTGGCGATGGCGACCATGGACGTGATCAAGCTGTATGGCGCCGAGCCGGCCAACTTCCTGGATGTGGGCGGCGGTACCAATGCGGCCAAGGTGACTGCTGCGTTCAAGCTGATCCTCTCCAACCCCAACGTCAAGGCCATCCTGGTCAACATCTTCGGCGGCATCGTGCGCTGCGATCAGATTGCCCAGGGCATCATTGATGCGGTCAAGGAGGTGGGGATCAACGTGCCGGTGGTGGTGCGTCTGGAAGGGACCAATGTCGAGAAGGGCCGGGATCTGCTGAACAAGAGCGGGCTCTCCATCATTTCTGCCGACAACCTGAGCGACGGCGCCAAGAAGGCGGTCGAAGCGGTTAAAGGCGCCAAGGACTAAGGACGGAGCAATGCCTGTACTGGTTGACAAAAACACCCGCGTTATCTGCCAAGGCTTCACCGGCACTCAGGGCACTTTCCACGCCGAGCAGGCGCTGGAATACGGCACCAAGCTGGTCGGCGGCGTCACTCCCGGCAAGGGCGGCAAAGAGCACATCGGCCTACCTGTCTTCGATACCGTGCAAGACGCGGTAGAAGAAACCGGCGCCGATGCAACGATGATCTTCGTGCCGCCGGCCTTTGCCGCCGACGCCATCCTGGAGGCGGCCGATGCCGGCATCCGGGTCATCGTCGCGATCACCGAAGGCATTCCGGTGCTGGATATGCTGCGAGTGAAGAAATCGCTAGAGCGCTACGAAGACACCTGGCTGATCGGCCCCAACTGCCCGGGCATCATCACCCCTGGCGAGTGCAAGATCGGCATCATGCCGGGCTTTATCCATCGCCCGGGCAAGATCGGCATCGTTTCGCGCTCCGGCACGCTGACCTATGAGGCGGTCTATCAAACCACCCAGGCCGGGCTGGGCCAGAGCACCTGCATCGGCATCGGTGGCGATCCCATCCACGGGATGAACTTCATCGACTGCCTGCAGCTGTTCCAGGACGACCCGCAGACCGAGGGCATCATCATGGTCGGCGAGATCGGCGGTTCGGCCGAGGAAGAGGCTGCCGCCTTCATCAAGGCCAACGTGACCAAGCCGGTGGTGGCCTACGTCGCCGGGGTGGCTGCACCGCCAGGCAAGCGGATGGGTCATGCTGGCGCCATCGTCGCTGGCGGCAAGGGCACCGCGGCAGCCAAGTTCGAAGCCCTGGAGAAGGCCGGCGCCTCCACCGTGAGCTCTCCGGCCGAGTTGGGCGCAGCAATCAGCGACCGCCTGGCCGGTGGCAAGGCAAAGCAGGCCTCAAAGGCCTAAGCTTCGGCGTTTTTTGCGAGCATGCGGGGCGGCTGCGGCCGCCCCGCTTTGTTTGTGCCAGCGGGTCGAATTGCCACTCCTGGGCCCTGCTTTCCCCTGGGCCCTCGCTCAAGCGCATGGCACACTCCAGCGCCTGAAGTCCAGCCATAGGAACCACCAATGCGACTGATACTGGGTCAGCTGGACTGCACCGTCGGTGCGGTGGAGGTCAATCGGGAGCGGCTGCAGCGTGCCTGGGACGACGCCGCTATAGGCGCCGATGACCTGCTGATTTGTCCGGAGCTGGCCCTGGCCGGCTACCCACCCGAGGATCTGCTGCTGCGACCCGGCTTCTTGCGCCGCTGCGCGGTGGAGTTTGCTCAGCTCAAAGCTGGGCACCGCGGTGGCAACCTGCTGGTTGGCCATCCCTGGCATGAGGCCGATCGCCTTTACAACGTGGCCAGCTGGCTACGTGATGGTCAGCTGCAGCTGCGCTACCGCAAGCAGGCGCTGCCCAATTACGCGGTGTTCGATGAGAAGCGCTATTTCCAGCGCGGAAGCCAACCCGGATTGGCGCGCTGGGGCGACGTGCCGGTCGGTGTGCTGATCTGCGAAGACATCTGGGAAGAGCTGCCGGCGCGGGCTGCGGTCCACGCTGGCGCCGAGCTGCTGCTGGTGATCAACGCCTCGCCCTTTCATGTCGGCAAAAGGAGTCGGCGCGAGGCGCTGCTCGCCGCAAGGGCACGCGAGCACGGCGTGGCCATTGCTTATGTCAATCTGGTCGGTGGACAGGACGATCTGCTCTTCGACGGCCAGTCCACGGTGGTCAACCCGGACGGAGAGGTGGTCGCGGTCGCCCCAGCGTTCGTCGAGGGGCTGTACGAAATCGAGTTTGATCCGGCCAGCAGACGGTTCGTGCGCCCGGATTGGCACGTGGTCGAACAGCGCAGCGACCTGGAGCTGGTCTACGACGGCATCGTTCGCGCTACCGGCGACTATGTGCGCAAGAATGGCTTCAGCAAGGTGCTGTTGGGGCTGTCGGGTGGCATCGATTCAGCGCTGACCCTGGCTGTGGCAGCCGATGCCCTGGGGCCGGAGAACGTCGACGCGGTGCTGTTGCCATCGCGCTACACCTCCGAGTTGAGCAACACCGAAGCGGCGCGGCAGGCGGAAATGCTGGGCGTGCGCTGGCGCTCTATTCCTATCGAGCAGCCCTTCGAGGCCTTTCTCAACGAGCTGCAGCCGCACTTTGAAGGTCGAGATCCCGACATCACCGAAGAGAACCTGCAGTCGCGCTGTCGCGGGGTGATCCTGATGGCGTTGAGCAACAAACTCGGCAGCCTGCTGCTGTCCACCGGCAACAAGAGTGAAATGGCGGTCGGCTACGCCACCCTTTACGGCGACATGTGCGGCGCCTTCGCACCGCTGAAGGACCTGTACAAGACCGAGGTCTACGCGCTGGCCAGGCTGCGCAATCAAATCTCTCCGGCCATCCCCGAGGTGGTCATCGAGCGTCCGCCGTCGGCTGAGTTGCGTGACAATCAGGTCGATCAGGACTCGTTGCCGCCTTATGACGTGCTGGATGCCATTCTGCATCGCTTCATCGAGCAGGAAATGTCGCGCACCGAGATCGTCGCCGACGGTTTCGAAGAGGCCACCGTCAGACGAGTCGCCGCGCAGGTGCTGCGCAACGAGTACAAGCGCCGTCAGGCACCGCCGGGGCCGCGCGTCTCCACTCGCGCATTTGGGCGGGAAAGGCGTTATCCGATCAGTTCGGGGTATCGGTGATTGAGGGCGAAGGGCAAAGGGCACAGGGCCCAGGAAGAACTGCCGGTCGGAACGAAGCGGCGGCCGACAAACCTAGTGGCTGGCCAAAAGCCTACGAGAGAGCGAATCGCTTCGAACCCTGCGCTTTCTGGGCCCTGGGCCCTGAGCCCTGAGCCCTCATATCATCAACTGCGCCAACCCCAAGAACAGCCCCATACTGACCACGTCAGTCGCGGTGGTGAGGAAAATACTGGAGGCAGTGGCGGGGTCCGTACCGAGGCGGCGTAGGGTGAGTGGAACCACCGCGCCGGCAGCGCCGGAGATCACGCAACTGCCGGTCATGGCGATGAAGGTGATTAGGGCCAGCATGTTCCCTTGAGGATGGTCCTGCAGTGCCGCCAAGCCGTACATCACTGCCGCCGAGAGAATTCCTACAAGTGCGCCGTTGATCAGACCCAGTAGGGCCTCCTTGCCAACCAGCGTCCATTCGCTGCCCTTTTTCAACTCGCCCAGGGTCAGTCCGCGCAGGGTCACCGCCAGGGCCTGGCAGCCGGTGTTGCTGCACTGGCCGGAAAGCACCGGCAAGAAGACCGCCAGCAGCACCATCCGGTCGATCGCGTCCTGAAAGGTGCCCACCACCGCTGCGGCAACGAAGGCGGTGAACAGATTCAGCTGCAGCCAGGGATGGCGGAAACGCAGCGCGCGTCGCCACGGCGTGGCCAGCCGCTCCTCTTTCTCAACGCCGACCATCGAGCCGGCCTGTGCGCTGATCTCAAAGGCCTGCTGCTCGAACAGCACCTGTCCGCGCACCATGCCGAGCAAGCGACCTTCGCCATCGCATACCGGGTAGGCCGGAAAATGGCGGATCACCACCTGCTTCATCGCCGCGGTGAGGTCGGTCTCAGGCTGCAGATAGAAAGGCTGCTTGACCATCACGTCGGCCAACGTGGCTTCTTGCTCGGCAAACAGCAGTTCTCTGAAGGTCACCACGCCAACCAGAGTGCCGCTGTGTTCGGTGACGAATACGTAGGTGATCAGGCGTTGCTTCACCGCGTGGCGAAGTACGCGTACCGCGTCGCGCACCAGCGTGTGGGGGCGAAAAACCGCCGGCGCGCGTTCCAGCAGTCGTCCCACGCTGTGCTCGGGGAAGGTGCTGCACTGTAACCACTCCTCGCCTTGGCCGGCCGCAGTTTCCGCGGCGATGTGCACACGCCGCTCGGGCTCGAAGCGCTCAAGTATGGGCAGCGCATGCCCTGGTCCAAGCAACACCAACACCTGGCCGATGACGTCGTCTTCGTGCGCCGACAGTCGATCGCGTGCGCCCACGGCATCAAGCGAGCGTACTTCTTCAGTCAGGGCATCCAGTTCGGGCGTGTTGATGGGCAAAGCTGGTCCAGCGCAGAGCTAAAGCGCCGAATGCTAGCATCTGCGTCGCCAAGGGGCGTGAGCGAAGCGTTGGCTGGTGATCAATCGGGCTACAACAGTTTCCACAGCGGCGACGCCGCGCGCCGCTTGAACCGCCCGTAGGCCAGGCACAGCGGATAAAGCAACAACAGCAATACCGCCCAGACCAGATAAACGCGCAGCAGGCTGGGTTCATAGCCAGCCGGCCAGTTCGGCGTTTGGGTGTTGGGGAAGTTGACCGCGACGCCATAGCTGAGTTTGGTCCAGACCAGCGCGCCCAGCGAGATGATCGGCGTGTGCAGCAGATAGAAGAACATCGGCACGCCGCCGTAGACGAGTATGCGCCGCGCCAGCCAGCCCGGCTCGGTGGCTGAGCCGGCGACCCGGTCGTAGCGTCGCAGCCAGGCCAGTAAACACAGCGCCGGGCCGATGGTCATCAATAGAAACTGCAGAGACGGCGGATACTTGGTGGTGTTCAGGAAACCCAGTATCAGGCCTACGCTGCTCTCCGGCTGATCGGCGTACGCGCTGGCATCACCATAGCCGAGCAGGCCGCGGAGCACGGCGAAGGCTACGATGCAGCCCAGCCCCAGGCGCCACAGCAGCTTTTTGGCGTCCAGGCTGGTATCGGTGTAAAGCTGTCCCAGCAGATAGCCCAGCGCCATCAGTGCCGGCCAGGGAATCAGCGGATAGGCGATGAACACACCGTAGCCCTGCGGCGACAGCGGCACCCAGAGCTGATTGTGCAGGAAGGCGTACAGGGTGCCGGCGCTGCCGAAGTCGGCCGGGGTGTAGCGATCGAGCAGGTTGTGACCGCAGACCACCGCCAGCGCCAGCACCAACAGCGCCGCGCGCGGCAGCCAGATCAATCCGGCGAGAAAGATCATCGACCAGCCCAGGGCCCAGATCACCTGCACGAAGGCATAGGTGTAGCCGTGTGACCAGCTGGGATTGACGATGAGCAGTTCGAGCAGGATCAGCCACAGTCCGCGGGTCAGCAGGAAGCGGCTAAGGGTGCGTTTGTCGATTTGCGTCGGTCCGGCCTTCGCATCCATCTTGATAGCCAGCTGATTGCCATACAGCCATGCGCTGGTCCCGGCCAGGAACACAAACACCGGTGCGCAGAAATGGGTGATCCAGCGGGTCAGGAAAAGCTCTGGCGAGGCCTGGCTGAGGTCCTCGGGCTGATGGGCGAAGGGCCCCCAGAAATCGCGGACGTGATCGATGGCCATCAGCACGATGACCAGACCACGCAGCAAGTCGATGGACAGGATGCGCTGCTTCACATGAGTCAATCCGGCGAGTGAAACCGCAGCCTAGCCGATGGGGTGGAGTCGTAGACCTGCCAAAAGACAGCTATAGGTCCTGCTCGCAGTATCTGATCCGCTACGCGCGCGACAACCGGCGCAACCCGTAAGCAGCCACCAGCAGCGGCGGAATGATGTAAACCGCGGGCAGGCTGTAGCCTTGCGACTCGCCGTAGTTGATGATCGCACGGTGAAAGAAGTGAAAGCAGATTGCCAGACTCATGCCGATGAAGATGCGCTTGCCCAGGCCGCCAGTGCGCAGGCTGCCGAAGCAGAAGGGCAGTGCCAGCAGACATAGCGAGATCACCACCAGCGGGTAGCTGAGCTTGAACCACAGCGCGGATTGGAAGCTGCTGGGATCCAGGCCATTGTCTTGAGCGTAGCGAATGCTGCGCCATAGCTCGGTAGGCGCCTGCTGCCGCGGCCCGGTCACCCGCGCGGCGATCTGTTCGGCTTCCAGCGACGACTGCAGCTGCCGTTGCGCAGACTGCTCCCGTTCGACCCGGCTATCGATCAATCGCAGCTGCTCGGTTTCATACAGTACCCAACCGCCCTCGACTGGCGCCGCGCGGGCGGCGCGATCGATGCGCTCCAGCTGACCTTGCGCATTGGTTTGCAGGCGCAGCACGTCCCACAGCTCGATAGTGCCGGCCGGCGGCGTGTGCAGGAACTTCGCGTTCCAGACCGCATTGCGCTCCTTGAACCAGATTCCGCTGGCCGAAACGGCGGCGCTTTGCTCGCGCGCGGTGGTGACCATCGCGGTTCCCAGGCGATCACCTGCAGGCCCCAGCCACTGGCCTAGCGCCAGCACCACCACCAGCAGCGCGGCGATCACCGACAGTCCCCAGGCGGCAATCTTGGCGCGGCTGGCGCCGGCCGCCTGCAGCGCGATCAGCTGGCTGCTGGAGGCCAATCCACCCAGCCCGACCATCAGCCCCACTGCGGCGGCGCCGAAGTAGAAATCGTGCGCTCGACGCGGAATGGTCAGGGCGATGTAGGTGAGCATCTTGATGGCGTCGTAATCGCCGACGCCGATTTCGTCCACCTCGCGCAGCAGGGCGAAGATGGCGTCGATGGAGACCAGCATCACCCACGACAGCAGTACCGCGGGGAACACTGCCAACCAAATCAACCGACCAGTACGCATGCTCATGCGCTCCCGGCCAGCACGCGGCGACTGCGCAGCGCATCGAGCAAGGATGGCAGCCAGATCAGAAACAGCGTCGCCGCGAGCAGCACATGGGTCCAGTGCGGGCCCAGGGCCTCGGGCGTCACGCCCTGCAGATACCAGGCCCGGGCCAGATTTTGCAGGTTGTTGTAGGACAGATAGAGCACCACCGCGATGACGATGCGGTCATAGCGCGCCTGACGCGGCGGCGATCGCGCCAGTATCGGCGCCATCAGGGCGAGCATCAGAGCGCCCAGGGCCGGTGCCAGACGGACGTCCAGTTCAGCGCGCGCGGCTTTGGAATCGTCGGCCAGCAGCGTGCTGATCGGCCGCAGCGACTGCTCGGCGCCTTGGTCCGGGCTTTCATTGGGTCGCGGCAGGCTCAGGCTGGCCTCACCGTAGGTGATCACCATCACCCGGTCGTTCTGCTCATCGACGGTGGCCCGTTCGCCGCTGCCCAGCGCGAAGCGCAGCGGCTCATCGGGCTCGCTGCGCAGCATCTGACCGGAGTCGGCCATCAGCCAGTCCAACTCGTGCTCGCGCTCGCGGATCAGCATCAATCCGCTGAACTGATTGGCCTGAACGTCGTATTCCTCCAAATAGACCACCCCGCTGCCGCCGGCCAGAGGCACGAATCGACGTGCCTCCAAGCCCGCCACCGGCCGGCTGCGCTGCGCTTCCAGAATCTGCTCCTGCGCTGCGGTTTGCGCCTGTGGTACCAGCCAAATCCCCATCCACAGCAGCACCAGGGTCAGCACCAGCGCAAAGCGAAACACCGCCCATAGCTGCCGCCAGCGACCGAAGCCGGCGGCGGCCAGCACCGCCATCTCACTGTCTCTGTAGAGACGACCGAAGGCCATCAGGACTGCGACGAAGGACGCCAGCGGTAGCAGTAGGGTGAGCGCGTCAGGAATCCGCAGCACCAGCTGGGTGAGTACCAGTTCCGCCGGTATGCGTCCGCGCGAGACCTTGTTGAGGACGTCGGTAAGCAGGCCGCCGAAGGTGATCAGCACCAGCAACACCGACACCGCGGCAAAGGCGCGGCCGATTTCTCCGGCCAAATAGCGGTCTGCGATGCGTGCCATGGTTGGTCAAGATCAGACGGTGGGTAGGCACCTTAGCCGCTTGGCGCTGAACGCAACGGTGAGGAGCCGGGACGGAGCGCGATTCTAGCCCGGATCTCGCTTCAAGCTTCCATTGGGCCGCGCAAATCCTAAGCACGATTGATTGTAGGTGGGCCAGTCCCAACGGCATCCAACCGCAGCCGCGGCCACCACGGTAGGGTACACTTGAGAACTTTCCCAGCCGCCGCACCGATCGTGCGCGAGTCGGTTCGGCCCTGCCGTTTTTCCGGAGTACTTGAATGGATTTTCACCTCAGTAGCAAGCGTCCCCAGTCCAGTGATGCCGGCGTTGTCGTCGTGGGTATCTACGATGATCGCGTGCTTTCCAGCGCTGCCGCCGAAATCGACGAGGCATCGCAGGGCAAACTCAAGGCGCTGATGGATTCTGGCGATCTGCCCAGCCGGCTGGGTGCGACCAATTTGATACACGGTCTGGCTGGGGTCAGTAGCCCGCGTGTGCTGGTGGTCGGGCTGGGCGAACAGCGCAAGATGGACTGCGCCCGTTTCCAACGCGCCCTGCGCGACAGCGGCAAGGTGCTGCGCGGGGTTGCGACCAGCAGCGCGCACAGCTTTCTGCCCGAAATCGACGTGCCCGGTCGTGATGCGCTGTGGCGCGCCGAGCAAACCATGCTGTCCACCGACCACGCCTGCTACCGCTACAAGCGCACCTACAAAACCGCGCCAGAAGGCAGCAAACTCACCGAATTGCACATCCCCGCCGGCGGACTGCCGAGCAATCTGCCTGCGCGCACCCAGGCGCTTGCTGCAGGCATCCGGTTGACTCGTGAACTGGGCAATCTGCCGCCGAACATCTGTAACCCGGCCTATCTGGCCGAGGAAGCAGATCACATGGCCGACCGGCACAGTTCGGTGGCCAGCGAAGTGCACAGCCGGGCCGAGATGGAGTCGCTGGGCATGGGCGCGCTGCTGGCGGTAGGCCAGGGCAGCGTCAATGAGCCCAAGTTGATTGTGATGAAGTACCAGGGTGCGCCGAGGGATCAAAAACCCGTGGTGCTGGTGGGCAAGGGCGTGACCTTCGACTCCGGCGGCCTGAGCCTCAAGCCCGGACCGGGCATGGAGGAGATGAAGTTCGACATGTGTGGTGCGGCCACCGTGTTCGGGGTGATGGAGGCGGTCGCCAGCATGGCGCTGCCTATCAATTTGGTGGGTATAGTCGCGGCGGTGGAGAACATGCCTGATGGCCGTTCCTATCGGCCTTCCGATGTGGTGACCACGATGTCCGGTTTAACCGTGGAAGTGCTCAACACCGATGCCGAAGGGCGGCTCATCCTGTGTGATGCGCTGACCTATGCCAAGCGCTTTGAGCCGACCACGCTGGTCGACATTGCCACCCTCACCGGCGCCTGCGTGATCGCGCTAGGCTCCCATGCCACCGGCCTGATGAGCCGCGATCAGGAGCTCAGCGATGAGCTGCGCGCGGCCGGCGAGCGGATCATGGATAGAGCCTGGCCGTTGCCGCTGTGGGATGACTATCAGTCGCAGCTGGAAAGCGGCTTTGCCGACATGGCCAATCTGGGCGGCAAATATGCCGGTGCAATCACCGCCGGCTGCTTCCTGTCGCGCTTCACCGAGGGCCAGCGCTGGGCCCATCTGGACATTGCCGGCAGCGCCTGGGACAGCGGCCGCAAGGGCAACGCCACCGGGCGTCCGGTCGGACTGCTGGTGGAATGGTTGCGTAGTCAGGCCAGCTAAGCAGCGCGTAGACGGCGGTGCGCGTCGATTTCTATCAGCCGGTGCAGCGCTTCGTCGACGACCCCCAGGGGTTGCTGGCGAGTCTGGCGCAGAAATGCCTGGCGCAGCACCAGCCGGCGCTGTGGCTGGTGCGCGACTTGGCCGCTGCCGAAGCGCTTGACGCCTACCTGTGGGAACAGCCCGAAGACGCCTTCCTGCCGCATCAGATCTGCGGCGACGAGGATGACGGGCAGTGCCCGCTGCTGATCGTTGCGCCTGGCATGCGCACCAAACCGCGTCCGGTGATCTTCAATGATCGCGACGACGCCGTTGCCATCAACGTCGAACGGGTGATCGAGCTGATCCCCGCCGACCCCGCCGGCAAATCCAGCGCCCGGGCGCGCTGGCGCAGCTACGTTGAGCGCGGGATTACTCCGCAGCGGGTTGAGGTTTAGCGGGGTGCTTGCCGTTATCTCGAAATGTGCAGCTCTACGCTTTGGAGGGCCCAGGGCACAGGGCCCAGGGCACAGCAGAGCGGCGTTCCGGAGCGACGACCACTGGGCCCTGGGCCCTAAGCCCTGGGCCCTCAACTTGCGCTTCCCCACAGGTCGCCGCCTATACCCGCACATCCCATACGTCGCTACCGCTGGAACCCCACATGAACCCCATCTCGCTAAGCCAATTCCTCATCGAAGAACAGCGCGCCAAGGGCCAGATCGACGCCGATCTACGGCGTTTGATCAAGGTTGTAGCCAGCGCCTGCAAGCGCATTTCCATTGCCGTCTCCAAAGGCGCGCTGGGTGGCGTGCTGGGCAATCTGGGCACCACCAACGTGCAGGGCGAGGCGCAGAAGAAGCTCGACGTGCTGTCCAACGAAATCCTGCTCCAGGCCAATGAATGGGGCGGCCATCTGGCGGCGATCGCGTCCGAGGAGATGGATGACCCCCATCCCATTCCGCATCGCTATCCCAAGGGCGAGTTCCTGCTGGTGTTTGATCCGCTGGACGGCTCGTCGAACATCGACGTCAACGTCTCAGTGGGCACCATCTTCTCCGTGCTGCGCTGCCCGGAGGGCGTCAAGGAGCCCGACGAGAAGGCTTTCCTGCAGCCCGGCACGCGGCAGGTCGCTGCCGGCTACGCAGTCTACGGCCCCAGCACGCAGCTGGTGCTGACCCTCGGCGACGGCGTCACCGTGTTCACCCTGGATCGCGAGCAGGGCGTGTTCATACTCACCGAGCGCGGCGTGAGCATCCCCGAGCAGACCAGTGAGTTCGCCATCAATATGTCCAATCAGCGTCACTGGGAGGCGCCGGTGCAGCGCTACATCGGCGAGTTGCTGGCCGGCAAGACCGGCCCGCGAGGGCGCGATTTCAACATGCGCTGGGTGGCCTCGATGGTCGCCGATGTGCATCGCATCCTGACCCGCGGCGGGGTGTTCATGTATCCGGTGGATGCCAAATGCGCACCCAAGGGCGGTCGCCTGCGGCTGATGTACGAGGCCAACCCGATGGCGATGATCGTCGAACAGGCCGGCGGCGCGGCCACCGATGGTCGGCAGCGGATCATGGAAGTCCAGCCGCACACCCTGCACCAGCGCGTTCCGGTGATCCTCGGATCCACCGAAGAAGTGCAGCGGGTGACCGCCTATCACCTCGAGCAGAGCTGACTCAGGACGTCAGTGTCGGCCGTTGCAGCGCGACTAGCGTGCGCGCCATCACAGGGTGTTACTGCGATCTGTAGCTAAGCGAGACAATTGGGGCAAGTCTGACCATACTGCCTAGTGCGCGTATCAGCTAAGGGCTTGCATCATGTTCGGGCGAATCCGGGGTTATCGAATCATTGGCTTGGCGGTCGTCCTGGCGCTGCATTGCGCCCCATCGGTGCTATCGGCCCAAACCTACGACCTGGTATTCCGCGGCGGCTTCGATGACGTCACTGACGCCCCGGCCAATGACGCAGAGGCCGCGCGCTTCCTGACCCAGGCCACCTTCGGGCCGACCCGTGCGGAGATCGCCCGCCTGCGTGGCATTGGCTACGGACAGTGGCTGGAGCAGCAGTTCTCACAGCCGCCGACCCTGACCGGGCCCTGGCTGGACGAGCTCAGCGAGAACCCGGTGTTCTCCCTCAACTCCGGTCATCGCGTCGATCGCTTCTACTTCCAGGCGGTGTTTGCGCCGGATCAGCTGCGTCAGCGGATGGCTTTCGCCCTAAGCCAGATCCTGGTGGCCTCTGATGACGGCGGCATCTCCACCCGGGAAACCGCTGAGTACTACGACATTCTGGTGCGCCGCGCCTTCGGTCAGTATCGACCGCTGCTGGGCGAAGTCACCTTCAGCCCGACCATGGGCCAGTGGCTGACCTATTTGCGCAACCGGGCCGCCTATGAGTCCAACGGCAACACGGTGCTGCCGGACGAGAACTACGCGCGCGAAGTGATGCAGCTGTTCTCGTTCGGACTGGTCAAACGCAACTTGGATTTCTCTTTGCAGCTCAACGCCGGCGAGCCGATTCCGACCTACGACAACACGGTGATCTCCGAGCTTGCCCGGCTGTTCACCGGACTGTCCTACGATCGCACCGACTACACCAACACGCGCTTCGGCAACAACACCAACCGCGATCCGCTGGTGCCGATGATCTGTTTCCCGATGAACAATCCGCCGAACAACCAAAACTACATGGCCGGCGGCGCGACCTTTCACGATACCGCTGCCAAGACCATCTTTGACGGAATCGTTTTGCCTGGTGTGGGCAACACTCGCAGCGCGTGCGAGGGCGACATCAATGTCGGTTTGAATCGGATCGCCGATCACCCCAGCGTGGCGCCCTTCCTATCCCGCCAGTTGATCCAGCGCTTCGTCACCTCCAATCCATCGCCGGACTACATTGAGCGCGTCGCCACGGTCTTCAACAACAACGGCAACAATGTTCGTGGCGATCTGGCCGCTGTGCTGCAGGCCATTCTGATGGACCCGGAGGCCCGCGCCGCGCCGAGCGCCGACTTCGGCAAGCTGCGCGAGCCGGTGTTGCGGATGACCGCCGCCTGGCGCGCTCTGGAGGTGATTCCCGGTGCTCCCGAGCCGCCAACCAACAGCAACGGCAGTCCCAACTCCAGCGTCGGCAATCTGTCGATGACTCTGGGCTTCAACCGTGATTTTGAACAGCGGCCGATGTCCTCGCCGACCGTCTTCAACTTCTACGAGCCGGATTTCCAAGCCCCTGGGCCGATCCAAACTGCCGGCCTGTATTCGCCCGAGTTTCAAATACTCACAGAGACCAGCGTGACCCGGATGAACAACACCATCCGCTCCCGCGCCGTGGACTACTACCAAGGTTCAAACAATCCGCCGGCGACACGTCCACTGGTCAACCTCGGTCCGCTGGCGGACATGATCATCACCCCGAATGCGACGACCTATGGCCAACTGGTGGACGAACTGAGCCTGCGTCTGATGGCCGGGCAGATGTCCGCGTCGATGCGCGCCACGCTGCTCAATATGCTCACCAGTCAGTCCGCACCGACCACCGAAGCCAATCGCATCGACCGAGTGCGCCAGCTGCTGCGGGTGACTTTGTTCTCACCCGAATTCGCCGTGCAGAAGTAAGGAGTAGCCCATGTCTCGTCTACGCAACAACGCACGTCGAAACTTTCTCAAGAGTCTGGGCGCAACCTTGGCAGGCGGCAGTGCGCTGTCCCTATTGCCGCAGCTGCGGATGATGGAAGCGGCGCTGGGCGCCACAGCCGGCGGTAGCTACAGGGCGCTGGTTTGTGTTTACCTGGGCGGCGGCAATGATTCTTTCAACTGGCTGGTGCCCACCGACGCCAGTCGCTACGCGACTTACTTGGCCTCGCGCGGCGGCGTCTACAGCGGCAGCAACGGCCCGCTGGGTTTGGATCAGAGCGATCTGCTGCCCGCGACGCTAAGCAACCTTCCCGGTGGTCACAGCTACGGTTTCCATCCCGCCTGCGCCGATTGGCAGGGAGCGGATCGTGACGGAACCCAGACCGCTATGCCCGGATTGGCTAGCCTGACCAATCAAGGCAGAGTGGCCTGGGTCGCCAACGCCGGCACGCTAATCGTGCCCTTGACCAAGGCAACCTTTTCCAATCCATCGTTACCCAAGCCGCCGCAGCTGTATTCGCACAGTGATCAGACTCGACTTTGGCTGCAGGGCCGCGAAGACGGCAACTTCCTGCTCGGCTGGGGCGGCCAGATTGCCGATCAGGTTTTCGGTGAGAATGGCACCATCGCGGGCTCCAGCCTGTCGCTGCCGATGAGCATCAGCTTCTCCGGAGCCAGTCGTTTTCTGGTCGGCGATCAGGTGCTGCCTTACCGGATGAACAGCTGCGGCAACCCCAACAACGGCAACGCGGTGCCGGGCTATACGGTGGGTCAGAACTTTGCCAACTGCTCCGGTACGACTTCGCTGAGCGGTTTTGACGCCTGCGATTCCGGCAGTGCCACACAGGCTCAAGAGATTGCTCTTTGTCAGTTGCTCAACAATCCGGGATCACAGCTGTTCCAGGCCGAGCACGCATCAACTATGAAGCGTGCGATGGACCTGTCGCAAGAGATTCGAGCGCTGCTGTCCGGCACCACCAACAACGACTCGCTGCTGACCACGCCTTTCCGCGCTCTTGCCGACGACCAGGCCGTTACAGGTTACAACTTGGCAGCCGATGGCAATAACTCGCTGGCAGAACAACTGGCGATGGTGGCGCGATTGATCAAGGTGCGCCAGGCGCTGGGTCAGCAGCGCAACATCTTCTTCGTCAGCCTGGGGGGCTTCGACACCCATTCCACGCAGATGCCCGATACCGGGCAGCCGCGGCTGCTGCGGCGGATTTCCCGCGCTTTGGGTTCGTTCTACCGGGCGCTGGAGGAAATGGGGCTGGAGAACAACGTCACCACCTTCACCGCCAGCGAGTTCTCGCGCACGCTCAATTCCAACGGCGACGGTTCCGACCATGGCTGGGGCGGGCAGAGTCTGGTGATGGGTGGCTCGGTGGATGGTGGCAAGCTGTTTGGGACCTTCCCCGATCTGACTCTGGACGGGCCCGATAGCTTCAGCCGAGGGCAGATGATCCCGACCACGGCGATGGATCAGTACGCTGCCACATTGGCCTCGTGGATGGGTCTGGGTGCCGGCCAGGTGAACACCATCTTCCCCAATCTGAGCAACTTCGGCACCCCGGACCTGGGCTTCATGAACCCGGCACCAGCCTGATTCACGCCGCTTTCGCACGTGTTGGCGGGCTAGGCGCTAAGCTGCCTGGGACCGCCAACGTTGGGATTCCGCCATGCGTCTACCTCTAATAGCCGCCGCCATCGCGGCGGCGCTCAGCAGTGCCGCCCAGGCCGGCGGGCCCAGCGGCTGCGACAGCATCGCCGCCGTCACACCCTTCACCCAGTTCAATTATGCGGTGACCATCCAGGCCGTTTGGAACAACAACTGCGATGGCTGCCACGTCGGTGGCAGCGCTGGCGGTTTGAGTCTGAGCGCGCCGGGGTCGGAACTGAATCTGATCAACGTGCCCAGCTTTCAAGACCCTGCTTTCACCCGGGTCATTCCCGGCGACCCGGTGGCCAGTCTGCTGTTTCTGAAGATCAACTGTGATGACCCGGGGCTGGGCGGTCGAATGCCTATGGGAACGGCCTTGAGCAGCACCCAGCAGCGGTTGATCTTCGACTGGATCGCCAATGGCGCGCCGCTGGTCAGCAATGGCTTTGAGGATCGATAAGTAGGGCACAGGGCCCAGGGCCCAGAAGAGCGGCCAACGAAGCCTGACTGGGCCCTGGGCCCTGAGCCCTGTGCGCATCGCTGATAGGGCGAGGGCGTACGACCCAGCGGACATGGTCCGGCCAACGGGCCAAGCGCCCGCAATCGTGCTTCAATCGGCAGCCCTTTGAAGGCCTTGAGCATGCTGCCTAGACGCGACCTGCTGCTGGTGTTGCTGATCTGTCTGGTCTGGGCGGGGAATTTCCTGGCCAGTGCGGCATCGATGCGCCACTTCCCGCCGCTGCTGTTCACGGCGCTGCGCATGCTGGTAGTCCTGGTGGTATTGCTGCCTTGGCTGAAGCCGGTACCGGTGGCGATGCGTGGCCGGCTGGTGGCGGTGGCGCTGCTCACCAACGTGATTCATTTCGGTCTGAACTTCTGGGCCCTGCGCGCGGCAGGCGATATCAGCTCCAACGCCATCGCTCTGCAGAGCTACATCCCGATGGCGGCGCTGATGGCCTGGTGGCTGCTCGGTGAGCCGATCCGCTGGCGCTCCGGGCTGGGGATCGCTACCGCCTTCATCGGCGTGCTGGTATTGGGGTTTGACCCGCTGGTGTTGGATGCCCCCGCGGCGCTGCTGCTGTGCCTGGCATCGGCCGCAACGCTCGCCCTGGGGATGGTGCTGATGCGCGGATTGGCCGGGGTGCATGCCTTCCAGCTGCAGGCCTGGTCGGCCTGCATGGGCGTACCGCTGCTGCTAGTGGCGGCGCTGGCGATCGAGCCGGTCCAGCTCGGCCTGCTGCAGCAGGCGGGCTGGTTGGATTGGGGTGGCGTGCTGTACTCGGCGCTGGGCGCCTCGTTGGTCGGCCATGGTCTGCTCTACGTGCTGGTGCAGCGCCATCCGGTGGCGCTGGTGTCCCCCTTCCTGCTGCTCACACCGGTCTTCGCCGTTGCCCTCGGTGTCCTGGTATGGGGCGACCGCCCCGGTGCTAGGCTGTGGATCGGCGGCGCACTGGTGCTGGCTGGCGTGCTGGTGGTGGCGCTGCGCGGGCGCAGCAAGGCGATGGAGCAAGGCCCAGGGCCCAAGAGATAAAGGGCCCAGGACCCAGGGCTTAGGGCCCAGAGGGGCAAGAGCCAGCGCCGCGGGCCGAGCCGATTCTCTGGGCGCTGGCGTTGGCGGACTCAGAGCCAAAAAGGGCCCAGGGCCCAGGAGTGCGAACTCCTAGCTGGGCCCTGGGCCCTATGCGCTGGGCCCTCAACCAAAGCTACTCGCGCTCAACGCCGCCAAAGCGCTCCACCTCGACGCCCTGCACGCTCCCGATCCGTGCACTCTGGTGCACGCGTAGCGTGCCGGCATGTTCGAAGCGGATGTTGCCGCGGACTTCGGCGCCAGCGTCGATGGTGACTTCGACCGGGTCATCGGAGTTCCAGCACAGACCCCAGCACTTGGATTCACGCACGATCAGATCGCCGTTGATGACGCTGCGCCCGCGAACTCGGACCTCGCCGCTGGTGGTGGTCAGATCCCGGTCCACAGTGGTGTCGGTGATCTGGATCTCGCCGCTGCCGGTGTCGATCTTGCCGTTGACCCGCACACCGGTCAGTACAACGTCACCGCTGCCGGTGTCGATGTCACCGGCGACGATCGAGTCGGTTCCGACGCGCACATCGCCACTGCCGGTATCGATGCCGCCGTCGATGGTGACTTGGCGGTCGGCCTGCACTTCGCCGCTGCCGGTATCGATGGCGCCGGAAAAACTGCCCTCACCCAGGTCCACATCGCCGCTGCTGGTGTCGATGCGCCCGGCGCGAGCGCCCTCGCGCAGGCGCACTGAACCGGAACTGGTGTCGATATCTTCGGCCACTGCCCGCGCGCCCAGCTCGACGCTGCCTGAGCTGGTATCGATATCGCGGGCCTGCGCGCCGTCCTCCAGGCGGACCCGACCGCTGGTGGTGTCGATGTGACCGACCTGCATACTCGCCGGGACTCGCACTGAGCGGCTGGTGTGATCGATGTTCTTGCCGGGCTCGGGAATGGTGTCGGCCGCCGCCAGGGTGCCCAGCACCATGCCGGCGATGATGCTCAAGGTGCCAATGGTTCGCTTTGTCATGGGTCCCACCTCAGTTCGAAGTCGGACTACCGTCTGCAAGCGCTGTGCCAAGGCGTTTGGACCACGGATTGTGCATACGTGAGGCCGATACGACCGAAATTTTGGTCAATTTGGCCAAAATCCGCGTTACTGGGGCGAAATCGGTAGGGTCCGGTGCGTCCGTAGCGGACAGAGTGTCCGTTTTAAAATTGCTGACTACTCCAACTCGGAGATCAAGAACGCCCGCGCACGACGCAGATCGCGCTTGACGGTGCGGTCGGACATGCCGCGCAGATGGGCAATTTCCTCGACCGAGACGCCGCCGAAATAGTGCCATTCCACCGTCTCGGCCAGTCGGGTATCGACCGCGCTGAGTTTTTCCAGCGCGGTGTGCACGCTCAGCCAGCGTTCGGCCGAGCTTTCCGGCAGCGGCAAATTGTCGTCCAGCGTGACCTGCTGATCGCCGCCGCCGCGTTTGACTGCAAGCCGCCGACGGGCCTGATCAACCAGGATCTGTCGCATCGCGCGTGAAGCCACGGCCAGCAGATGGGCGCGGTCCTCGATGCCGCGCAGCGCGTCGGCGTTGAGCTTCAGGTAGGTTTCGTGGACCAGCGACACCGACCCGGCGACCGCCGGCTGCGCGCGCAGATGGCGCTCGGCCAGCTTCAGCAAATCGGTGTAAACCTGCTGATATAGCCGCGCCTCGGCCTCCAGATCACCGGCGCGTATGGCGTCCAGGCAGTCGGTGATGTCACTCACGACCGCGTGCCTGCGTATGGTTGGATAGCATTGCTGCAATCACCTGACGGATCCGAAGCTGCTGGCGCGCATCACAATGCGGCGAGCCGCCTTTGCGCACCGCCGCACCGGGTAGTGTAGTGCCAACGGCCGATAATCGCGCAAGCTCAGGTCGCCAACGCCGCCACTCCTCCGGCGCTGAATTACTCCTCGCCACGCATGCCGGCAAGCTCAGCAAGGCTGGCGCGAACGGCTTCGCGTTGCGCAACGTGATCCTCCGGCAGCCGCTGCAACAGCGCCAATGCCCGGCGCAGGGCGCTTTCGGCGGCATCGAGGTCGCCGCTGCCCTGCAGTGCGCGACCCAGCTGCATCCAGGCATCGGCCGCCGCAGGCGACTCGTCGCCGTGATCCAGTTGGATCTGCGGCAGCGCGGCCTGCAGCAGCGGCAGCGCCTCGGCGGAATCACCCAATTGGTGCAGTCGGGCGCCGATCGCCAAGTGCAGCTCTGCCCGCACTGCCGGATCCAACTCGACCTCGTCCTGCAGCCGCTGGGCGGCGCCTAGCAGCAGCGCGCGCAGGCTCAACTCGCCGCCGCGCTCGGCAACCAGCGGATTGGCGCTGCCGATCAGCTCCAGCAGGAACTGCTTGCCGCGTTCGCTGCGGACCAGCGCCTGCTCGGCGCGAGTAGCCGCCTCGCCGGCGCGCTGCGCTTGCCACAGCGCGGCCGAGAAGCCGACGGCCAGCGATACCAGGGCCAGGGAGATGCCGCCGGCCGCGTAGCGATGGCGACGCAGATACTTACCCATCCGGTAACGCCAGTTGTCCGGTCTGGCGCGGATCGGCAGACCGTTGAGCAGGCGGCGCAGATCTTCCCCCAAGGCCGCGGCGGAGCGATAACGGCGCGCTGGCTCGCTATGCAGCGCGGTGATCACCACCAGGTCCAGATCGCCGCGCAGCGCGCCAGGCTGCCAGCGGCCGTCCTTGCCTTGGCTGCTCAGTGCACGGCTGGGCGGCTCGATGGTTTCATTGGAAACCACCTCGGCCAGGGTGGTCAGCGGCACACCTTCGCGGGCGGTGGGCATCTGCTCGGTGAGCAGCTGGTAGAGGATCACGCCCAGCGAATAGACGTCACTGGCGACGCTGACCGGTTCACCTCGCACCTGCTCCGGCGCGGCATAGAGCGGGGTCATTGGCTGACCCTCGCCGATGGTCAACGCCGGCGCGTTCTCGTCCAGCAGCTTGGCAATGCCAAAGTCCAGCAGCTTGATCTGGCCGCTGGCGTTGACCAGCACGTTGCTGGGCTTGAGGTCCCGGTGCACCACCATCAACCGGTGGGCGTGGTCGACCGCCTCGCAGATCTCAATCATCAACAGCAGCAACTGCTGCAGCTCCAGCTGCTGCTCGCTAACGTAGTCGGTGATCGGCAGGCCCTCGACAAACTCCATCACCAGATAGGGCAGACCGGTGGGCGTTTGCCCGCCGTCGTACAGGCAGGCGATGCCGGGGTGCTGCAGCCTGGCCAGTATCCGCCGTTCCAGCTCAAAGCGCTCGGCCAGCCCGCGACCCTGATAGGCGACCAGCTTGATCGCCACCATCTGCTCGAAGCTGCCGTCGGCGCGTTCGCCGCGCCAAACCTCACCCATGCCACCGATGCCCAGCCGCTCCACCAGCCGGTACGGGCCGATGCGCTCCGGCGGTTCGATGCGGCGGCGGGCGTCGCCGCCCAGGTGCGGCCAGGGATCGGTCTGCTCCTGGCCCGGGACCAGCTTCTCGACCAGCGCCTGGGCTGCGCCGGGACTGGATATTGCGCTACCGCCGCGAAGGATGGTGTCGTCGTCGCGATCGGCCTCGATCATTGCGCGAACCCGCTCGGCCAGATCGGGATCGTCGGCGGCCAAGGCGGCCAACTCCCGCTCGCATTCGGCCTCGGGCAGATCAATCAGGCGCTCGAATTGTTCGGTCAACAGCTGCCACTGTTGTCGCTTGCTGAGCACGCCTTGCCTCCGGAGCGCGGTCGGAATCCGATTGACCCGTGCAATCAAATCGGCTGTGGTCGGGTCAAGGATAAATCCAAAGAACAGGAGAGTCGCGATGCGTTTTGCCTTGATTTGCCTCAGCATGCTGCTTGCCAGCGTAGCCCATGCGCAGATTGCAGCCGCACCGGAGCAGGTTCGCCCGCTGCTGCCCGGCAGCCCAAGCCCGCAGGTGGCGCTGCAGGACCACACCGGCAAGGCGGTGGCGATGAGTGAAGCTCTGGCAGGCAAACCCACCCTGCTGGTGTTCTACCGCGGCGGCTGGTGCCCCTACTGCAATATCCAGCTCAGCGCCCTGCGCAAGGTGGTGCCGGATCTGGCCAGCCACGGCTTCCAGCTGGTTGCGGTGAGTCCGGATCGACCCGAAGAACTCACCCGCACGCTAGAGAAGAACGAGCTCGACTACACC
>JAUIFV010000227.1 GCA_030430155.1 Gammaproteobacteria bacterium | reverse complement strand
TGAGCGTTAGAAAACCAAAGGACAGAGCAACAGCAGACAGCAAAGACGAAAGCAACAGAGCTCGGCAGCTCTTGACAGCGGGTGGGGTCATAGAAGGATGTGGTGAATGAAGTGAACCCGCATCACGTGAGGCATCGTGCCACGGCAAAGCACCATTGCGTCTCGTGCTCACCAAACCTGCGATCGCTTACGTTGATTGCCTAAGGACATAGACTTGCCCATAGGCGGCTACGTCGCGCATTCAGCCCCGGCCGCCTGTGGCCAAACCTTCCAGCTCCTCCAATACCTGGACCAGCCGCTGCTTCAGCGACTTGGCCACCGCGGCCAGCGCCGGTTTGGCCTGTGCGTTGATCCGTTCACCGAGGCTATTTGGCGCTTCAAACTCCACATCCGCCAGGGCGATAGCGACAAAGGCGCAAAAGGCGATCGAGGCGTGCGCCCGGCCGTTCATCAGCAGCTCTCCGAGGGTTCGCCGCCGTGTCGACGCCGCGCCAGCAACACTCGCAGCAGCACCGCCAGCACCGCCGCGCCCAGAACCATCATCGCCAGCACCTTCGCTACCGAAATCGGTGCCAGCAGCCAGATCAGCGCATAGCCCAGCCCGCCCAGCACCAGCGCCCAGCCGCAGAAACGCAGCACCCTGGCGCGTCCCGGCGCGGCCGCCTGTTTGGGGATGACGTTGGCGTAAACCGCCAGCATCGAACCCATGATCAGACCCCAGGCCCGGTCCGCCAGTTCACCCGGCGCGGTGTCAAATACCGCCAGCTGTTGGGCGATCAGCGCCAGCATGCTGACGGTGAAGATCAGCCCGGCACCGGTCATCGCCTTGCGGATGCTCAACTTGCGGCTGGCTTTGGCGGCAAAGCTGCGCAGCAGCGCCCAGGCCACCGGCAGAAACAGCATCGCGCATAGCCAGGCCCAGATGCGCTCGGGCTGCAGCCAGATCAGCGTCGCCCCGGCAAGCAGTGTCGAGGCGATGGCCGCCAGCGCGGCGCGGGTCCAGATGCTCGTGGGTCGTTCGTTCATAGCGATTCCTTATCGTTGTGTCGGGCCGGCGCGGCGGCGGTTTCGCCGTCGCTGCCAATCCCAAACAGCTGCGCAAAGCCCAGCAGCGACTCCTCCAGCACCGACAGCCGCAGGCGATAGATCACCGTCGTCCCCTGCTTCACCGAGTCCACCAGGTCGGCCTCGCGCAGCACCGCAAAATGCGCCGACATCGTCGGCTTGGACACCGCAAAGTGCTCCGCCAGCTCACCCGCGCTCATTGGTCCCTCACGCAACAGCTGCAGGACCTTGCGGCGGGTGGGGTCGGCCAGGGCTTTGAAGATGGTGTTCATGATTGGAAGGTTAGCTAAATATCGAAATAAAGGCAAGCACAGCTGCCGAAGTAGGCCATTGAGAGGGTCTTGTGGTCGGCTACGGCTCTGCTGGGGCGGGGCGTTGCCAGGTCGGGTGATCGATTTTTCATCCGCGTTGCGCGTGTAGTGAGTGAAGACCGATTCCCGCTTGCTGTCTGGCGTTTTGGCCGCCGTTGAATGTGATGCGGGTTCTATCCTTTTGCAGCGAGAACTCGTATGTCCTCCAATCTTGTGAAGAAGCTAATCATTGTCGCCTTGGTACTGCTGAGCGCCCCGGCGATGGCATGCAAATACCAGGGTGGCTTAGTCGGATGCGACAAGGACTGCGCATTCGACGGCGGAATGATGATCTGTACAGACCCTATCCCGGTGCCCATATCGGACGACCATGACGAGGAGATGTGGTCCTACGATCTTTGTCCTTACAAGAACTCCAATCAACTCGACACGCATCGCGAGATCTATGCACATTGCATCGTGAAAGGCGGGAGTTGGTCCTGTGATGCAAACAATGCCTGCACATGCATAGGCGCTGGCGCGTTGTTTGATCCGGATTTCCCTGGCGTCTCGGCGAATTGGTGGGCGCTGTACTTTCAGGGTCGTCCTGGGATCGATACAAACGTTCTGTGCGAGATCGGATCCACGCAAGATTCGGGTTGGGGCCAGTCCTTAGTTCACGAAGGTGGGTCGGCGCCTTGTTGGTCAGTTGGGCCGAAGTCGAATTCCGGGATTCAGATTCAGGATGGTCGCGAGATCATCAACCCGGATTTCAAGACCCTCGGTTACCCAGCCTATAGCTGTAGTGACCCGAACACCGGTACCGTGAAGAGTTGGGCCCGCAAGGATCGCGGCGTCGGGTGCCCAACCGGATACACAGCGCGGCAGACGACAAGCGGCGAGACACAGTGCTTCATGCAAGTTGCAAATAGCTGTCCTGTAGGCCAGCAAATTGAGCTCCCGGAAGGTTTCGAGACCCATCCGGAAACTGACATCACCGCTCCGATTCTCTTCGGCCGCCATTTCGCTGCGCGCATCTGGCACCCCGTGACGGCCATCGGCTCGCTTAATGCGGGCGAGCAGCACTGGCAGCACACCTACCAGCGCCGCTTGTTCTGGTACCCCAACGGCCGCACTCTTGCGCTTCGCAACGACCACAAGCGCTGGCTATTCAATGCCGACGATTCCTTGGCTGTTCAGATCGACGGCGCGAATCCAATCCTGAAGCGACAGCTCACGGCCGGTGTAGTAACTGGCTGGACCCTACTTACGCCCCGCAACGAACTTGAGGTCTACGACGCCACCGGCAGGCTAATTGAAATTCGCGGGCAGTCGGAAATGGTGTTGTCGATGGTGTACTCCGATTCTTCGACGCCCCCGAACATTGCCCCCGTTACAGGACTTCTGATTCGCATCGTTGACGAGCGAGGTCGCAGCATCGACCTGACCTACGACGCCAACGCCAGGTTGCAAACGGCATCAGTTGGCACTCACGCGGTCACGTATGGCTACGATGACGACGGCATTCTGAACAGCGTCATTTATCCCGATCAATCCGCTCGGGGCTTCATCTACAACGAGAGCGACCATCTCGATGTCTATCCGTCGCCCACTCTGCAGCTGACTGGGATTATCGATGAGGCCGGGAATCGCGTCGCGCATTACTTCTACGATGATCAGGGCCGAGTCAAGGAAGAGTACGGACCGACACCACAGATCGATCGTCGGACCATGGAGTACTACAACTATTCCTATCTCAAAGTGATCGAAACTGATCCTCTCGGCGCGCAGCGTGAACGTCGCTATTCCTACATCGCTGGCGCCTACCGCAATACATACAACTTTGACGGTTGCTCCAGCTGCGGTGCGCCGGGAAGGACATCGATAGGCTATACCTCCGATGGGAGACTGCAGTCCTTGACCGATGCCAAGTTCAAGCTGACTTGGATTACCACCGATCCGCTGCTGGGCGTGGATACAGAGCGCCGCGATCCGCTGTATAACAAGGTCAAGACTATCTGGGATCCCGCACTGCGCGTCAGACTGCAGTCCGACACATTGAAAAGCAACACAGTGAAGGCCCGTCGCCAATGGACCTACAACAGCCGTGGTCAGGTGCTGACCAGCAGTGAGATTGATCCGGCCACGAACGCTACCCGGGTGACCACCCGAACTTATTGCGAAAGCGTCGACCCAGCACAAGGCTGTCCGCTGATCGGCCTGCTTCGCACCGTCGATGGGCCGCGTACTGACATTGGCGATGTCACCAACTATGAGTACCACTTGAGCGATGCTGCTAACTGCGGCGTTGGTTCGGACTGCGACTACAGAGCCGGTGATCTTTACCGCGTGGTCAATTCCGCGTCTCACATCACTGAATACCGGCGCTACGATTACGCGGGGCGTCCGCTGCGCATTGCGGATGCCAACGGAAATGAAACCCATCTCAGCTACGACGCTCGTGGCCGGTTGATTTCTCGACGGGTGTGCGGTCCGGGGTCGCCAGTCTACCCCTGCAGCGGACCCGATGTGGCGCAGATGACGATCAGCTACACGGCATGGGGCGGCGTTGAAACTGTTACCCAGGCTGACGGCAGTTGGATAGTCTACGGCTACGACACCGCTCACCGCCTGACCAGCATCACCGACGGTCTCGGCAACAGCATCGTCTACACCTTGGATCCCGCGGGCAACCGCGTTGCCGAGCAGACCTTCGACACGAGCCAGACCCTGAAACGCGAACTGACTCGTCAGTTCAACGTCCTGGGCCAGCTGCAAGCCACCCTGAACGCACAATCTGACGCCACACAGTACAGCTATGACATCAACGGAAACCGGGAGACGACCACCGATCCACTTGGCGTGGTCACCGACAACGACTACGACGCGATCAATCGACTGATCAAGACTGTGCAGGACTACGGCGGCGCTGCGGACATCAACGCCACGACGCAATATGCGTATGACGAGCGCGACAACTTGATCAAGGTCACCGATCCGAAGAATCTGAAAACCGAATACATCTACAACGGCCTCAACGACCAGGTCACCCTGATCAGCCCGGACACCGGCACCACAGCTTACGAGTACGACAGCGCCGGCAACCGCAGTGCCCAGGTCGACGCGCGCGGCGTGCGTACCGAATATGACTACGACGTGCTCAATCGGCTGACCCAGATCCGCTATCCGGCCGACGGCAGCAAGGACGTCGGCTTTATCTACGATCAGCAGTTTAGTAGCGAGTGCCCTTCAGGCAGCGTTTCCATTGGTCGATTGAGTCGATTCACCGATCACTCCGGTCAGACCACGCTGTGCTACGACCACCGCGGCAACGTCACCCGCAAGGTGCAGGTGACCGACGGTCAGCCGCTGGTCACGGCCTGGACCTATGATTTGGCCAACCGGGTCACCGGCATCACCTATCCCAGTGGCAAGACGGTCACCATCGGTCGCGACACTCTGGGTCGGGTCAGCAGCGTCAGCGTCAACGGAGCGACTTTGCCCGGCGGTGGTTCGACGCTGATCTCCGCGGTGACTTACGAACCCTTCGGGCCGGTCAAGCAGATCAGCTACGGCGACGGCTTCAGTCAGACCCGCAGCTATGACCAGAACTACTGGATCAGCCAGATCGACAGCAGCCGCGGGACCGGGTTGGATGCGCATTTTGAGCAGGACGCGGTGGGGAATATTGTCAAGCTGAGTGGGCAGGCCATTGGTAGTGGCGGCGGCACAGGGACTGACCGCGCGATCGGCTATGACGATCTGTATCGGTTGACCGAGGTGCGCGATCGCAACGACGCGCTGATCGAGCAGTTCAGCTATGACGACACCGGCAACCGGCTGAGCAAGGCCAGCGCCGATAGCAATGCGCAGGCCACCGGCAGCTACGCCTACCCGACCAACTCGCACCGGCTGGCCAGCGTGGCCGGCATCGGCCGCAGCTACGATGCGGTCGGCAACCTGACCGCCATCGCCGAGCCGGTAGCTCCGCCCAGCTTCGATTTCGACCAGCGCAATCGGATGGTCAGCCAAAGCGTGAGCGGCGTGACGCAGGTGGACTTCGACTACAACGGCCGCGGTGAGCGGGTCTGGCGCGATGCGGGTGTAGCGACCCTGTTTGCCTACGATGAGTCCGGGCGTCTACTCGGCGAGTACAGTGCTAGCGGTGCCCTGATCAGCGAGGTGATCTGGCTTGATGATCTGCCCGTCGGGGTGATCCGTGGCGGCACCGTCTACCCCGTGGAGGCCGACCACCTCGGCAGCCCGCGCGTGGTGGCCTCTGGAAGCGATGCGATCTGGCGCTGGGATCTGTTCGGGGCGGTGTTTGGTGATCAGGCGCCGAATGAGGATCCCGATGGGGATAGCAGCACGTTCCGCTTTGATCTGCGGTTTCCGGGGCAGCAGTGGGATGCGGCGAGTGGGTTGCATTACAACTACTTTCGGGATTATGAGAGTGGGACGGGGCGGTATGTGGAGAGTGATCCGATTGGGTTGTTGGGAGGTGTCAGTACTTTTGGATATGTGGGCCAATCTCCAACGATGTGGATCGATCCCGAGGGTCTCTGGCGCCGGTGCACGCTCGTTCCACGGCCCGACTCAAGCTTGAGGGATGAGACGGGGCGCTATTACGGAAGGTACACGGCATATGAACCTCATTGCTATGATTTCCAGCCAGATCCACCACCGCCCCCGGCACAATGCGAGTACGGCAGCTGCACCTGCTACCAGAGATGTTTGAGCAGAGAACCGTTGGCCGGAATAGGATCTGATCCGCAAAGGGAGAGAAACATTACGGTTTTGACTGCAAATTCAGTTGGGGCGGGAATTGGACTCTCAGCAGCGGGGTCAACAGTTTGCGGCGCAGTGAGTTTCGGAGCAGGAGTGTATCTCGTGGCTGCACGTATCAGATGCGCGGCTATCTGTCCCGCTACTTCGATTACCTACTCAGATTTATGAAACCAGTTCTGGTGCTGTTGTGTCTAACGCAAGGCGCTCTTGGCATGTGGTTAGGCGTTTCTGAGGTTATGGAAGCCCAGATTAATGGGAAGGCATTGATCTTGCTAACCCTAGGGTTATGCGGCGTTATTCCGTTAGTCATGTGCTTTCGCGGACTTGTAGAAAGTAAAAGCAGACCACTTCCACGAAGGCCGGTTCGCTGATTTCCGGCAGCGGCGACTGGCCAATAGACAATCGGACAGGCAGATTTGAGAAGAAGCCCCGGACCGGCGACCAACCGGCCGGGGCGTTCGGCGAATGCAACTGTGGTCGGGTGTAATGACCCAGCACTTTCTGCACAGGTTAGGCCGCTAAAGCATACTCTTGGGCGGGTGTTTTCATGGCGAGCGCCTGGTGCGGGCGCCGGTGGTTGTAGAACTGGATCCAGTCCGCGATTACGCGAGTGGCGTGCTGCTGGCTTTCGAAGCGATGACGGTGAAAGCTAAGAACAATCAGACAGGCAGTGCGCCAGGCGAAGCTGGCAGGACATAGGAGGGGAAGTTCCTTCAATTGGTAAGACGTAGCGAGTCGCCGATACACCGAGTCA
>JAUIFV010000226.1 GCA_030430155.1 Gammaproteobacteria bacterium | reverse complement strand
ACATGCAATCAGCACCTCCGATGTCCAGGATTTGATCTGCCATACTCCGCGGGCAGCTGCTCGAATCACCAAGAGCAGATCCGGCTATGGCTTCCCGACCAGGAGATCGTTCGATTCTGCGTCTGGTTGGCGGTGCGCTCAGCCCGGCGCGGTTAGAATGCGCAGCCGCATAACCCCGTTTACCCAAGGCCCACCGACCCATCCCTATGAGCGCCATTCGATTCGACAGCGTCGCCAAGCGCTACCCGGGCGGGCAGGATGCGTTGCGCGAGCTCAGCTTCAGCGTCGAGGCTGCGGAGATGGTCTTCATCACCGGGCACTCCGGTGCCGGCAAGAGTTCTCTGCTGCGGCTGGTCGCAGCGATGGATCTGCCCACCCGCGGCCTGGTCCAGGTGCTGGGTGAGAATCTGGGCAGGCTCAGCCGTCGGGCCATTCCCGCCTATCGCCGCCGTCTGGGACTGGTATTCCAGGACCATCGATTGCTGATGGACCGCAGCGTATTCCAGAACGTGGCGCTGCCGCTGGTGGTGGCCGGCGTCGGTCGCGAGGAAAGCGCGCGGCGGGTACGCGCGGCGTTGGACAAGGTTGGCTTGCTGGCCATGGAGGCCAAGCTGCCGATCGCCCTGTCCAGCGGCGAGCGGCAGCGGGTCGGCATCGCCCGCGCCATCGTCGCCAAGCCGGAATTGTTGTTGGCCGATGAGCCCACCGGCAACCTCGATCCCAGTCTGTCGGCAGAAATCATGGCCCTGTTCGCCGCCTTCGCCGAGGCCGGCACGACGGTGCTGGTGGCCAGTCACGATCTGAATCTGGTGCAGCGTATGCAGAAGCGCGTGCTGGTCCTGGACAAGGGCCTGCTGATCGACGATTTCCGTCCCCGCCCGCGGCCCAAGGCCAGCGGCGACGCCGCTGCCTCCAACGTGCGCGGGCTGGATTGAGCATGGGCGCGCGGCGCGAAGTGCATCGCGAATCGGCCTGGCGTAACGCCCTGCGCGGCTGGCTGCGCTCGCACGGCTACAGCCTGTTTTCGGCGCTGGGGCGGATCCTGCACCGGCCTCTGGATCAGGGTCTGACCATCGCCGTGCTGGCGGTGGCCCTGGCGCTGCCGGCCCTCGGTCTGGTCGCGGTGCAGAACGGCGCCCAGCTGCTCGCCGGCGCGGCAAGGCCAGCCGATCTGCTGGTGTTCCTGGTTGAAGGCGCCTCGACCGAGTTGGCCAGCGATTTCGCTGATCGCCTGCGCGGCGATCCACGGGTGGCCGCGGTGGACTCGCGTTCGCCGGAGCAGGCGCTGGAGGAGTTTCGCAGCTTGAGCGGCTTCGCCGACGCCCTGGCGGTGGCCGAGGGCAATCCGCTGCCCTGGGTGCTGTCGCTGAATCTGCACAACGCAGAAGAGGTCGAGACTCTGGCCGGCACCCTGCGCACCCAGGGTGAGGTCGACACGGTGATCTACGAGGGCGCCTGGCTAACTCGGCTGCAGGGGTTGCTGGCGCTGTTCGAGCGGGCGCTGTGGGTGGTCGGTGCGCTGCTCGCCGTCGCCGCGCTGCTGATCGTCGGCAACACCGTGCGATTGGAGATCGCCACTCGACTGGAAGAGATCGAGGTGGTCAAGCTGATCGGCGGCAGCGATGCCTTCGTGCGCCGACCCTTTCTGTACGGCGGCCTGTGGCTGGGAATGGCCGCCGGCATCGGCGCATTGGCGCTGGTCGCGCTGGCGATGAGCTTTCTGCGCTCACCGGTGGAGGTGCTTGCGCTAAGCTACGGGAGTTCGCTCACCCTGGCCGGCTTGAGTTGGGCGCAGGCGGTAGCGCTGATAGCCTGCGGCATGGCGCTGGGTTGGGGCGGCGCCTGGTTGGCCGCCGCGCAACGATTGCGCGCGATCGACCCACGATGATTGGGCAAGCTTGACGATGAACGCTGAGATCACTCGCCACGTAAGCACCGACAATCCCCGCATCATGGTGGTGGACGGTTCTGCGCTGGTGCGCAAGTTGATCAGCAAGCTGCTGGTGGCCGATCTGCCCGGCGTCGAGGTGATCGCCTGCGCCAGCGGTGCCGAGGCTAAACAGGCGCTGGAAGAGGGCGTGGTGGATCTGGTCAGCACCGCGCTGCTGCTGCCGGACATGGACGGCGCCGAGCTGGCCAAGCACGTCCGCGAGCACGCTGCGCAGGCCTACATCCCGGTGATCGTGGTCTCCGGTGATGTGCAGCAGCGCTTGGTCGATCGCGATCTGGGCTCGGACATCACCGACTACTTCGACAAGTCGCTGGGCCCGCAGGCGCTGGCCACCTTCATCCGCGGCTATGTGGTGCCGCCCGATCAGGTTGCCGGCGACGTGCTCTACGTTGAGGACAGCCGGGTCGTCGCGCTGGCCACCCGGCGGATGATGGAAAAACAGGGCCTGACCGTGCATCACGTGGTCAGTGTAGAAGACGCCATGGACAAGCTGCGCGCCGCCGTCGACGAGGGCAAGGTGCCGGGGGTGGATATCGTGCTCACCGATGTCTATCTGAAGGGCGGGTTGACTGGTCGCGATCTGCTCGAGAAGGTCCGCGAGGAGTTCAATTACGGTAAGGGGCTGTTGCCGATACTGGTGATGACCGGCGATGACAATGCCGCCAATCAGACTGCGCTGATCCGCGCCGGCGCCAACGATCTGGTCTCCAAGCCCATCGAAGAGCGCATCCTGATCACCAAGCTGTGCTTCCAGCTGCGCGTAGCGCAGCATCTGCGTACCAGCTCGACCGATTAAGCACTCGCTTTGAGTATCCGCCTGCATCCCTCGTGGAAGGCGCATCTGCAGGCGCCGCTGGAAGCGCCGCCGATGCAGGCGCTGCGCGGCTTTCTGGTCGAGCAGGCCCGCGCCGGCAAGACCATCTATCCGCCCGCAGGCAAGATCTTCGCCGCCCTGGATGCGACTCCCTTTGATCAGGTCAAGGTGGTGATCCTCGGTCAGGATCCCTATCACGGTCCAGGCCAGGCGCACGGGCTGTGCTTCTCGGTACTGCCCGGCGTCGCGGTGCCGCCCTCGCTGCAGAACATCTACAAGGAAATCCAGGCCGATCTGGGCATCGCCGCGCCTGACCACGGCTGTCTGCTGCCCTGGGCACAGCGTGGGGTGCTGCTGCTCAACGCCGTGCTGACCGTCGAGCGCGGCCGCGCCGGGGCCCATCAGGGCAAGGGCTGGGAGGAATTCACCGATCAGATCGTGCGTCTGCTGGGTCAGCAGCGCGAGGGCCTGGTGTTCATGCTCTGGGGCAGCTACGCCCAGGCCAAGGGCAAGATACTCGACGGTCGCCGCCACTTGATTCTGCGCAGCACCCACCCGTCGCCGCTCTCTGCCCACCGCGGCTTTTTGGGCTGCCGGCATTTCTCCAAGGCCAATGACTACTTGCGGCGGCGAGGGGCGGAGCCGGTGGATTGGTCGTTGCCGGGGCGGGAGGAGGTGGAGCGTGACTACAGCTAGGGCCCAGGGCTCAGGGCCAAGGGCCCAGAAAGCAGGGCCCAGGGCAAAGGGCCCAGGGCCCAGGAACGGCGCGGCGGCATGGCTGTTGCTCCTCTGGGCCCTAAGCCCTGGGCCCTGGGCCCTGCTCGCGCAACGGCGACTTGCAGCTCTGGTGAACCGATCCCTGCACACCGCGCCGGCATGGCTGTTGCTCTTCTGGGCCCTAAGCCCTGGGCCCTGGGCCCTGGCTTCCGACAAGCCATCAGGCATGTCGGAAGCGCTCATAGCCACCACCGTCGAAGCTGCCCCGCCACCCCAGCAGGCCGAGGCCACCGCTTTCCTGCAGCAGCTGCATGGCGCGCTGCAGGGCTGCGATGGCGGCCGTCTGTACGCGATGTTGCCGAGCTGGGAACGGGCGCTGGTGCCGGCGATCGCTTTCGATGCGGTTCATGGCCCGGCCGATCAGATCGTCGGCAGCATGAGTCTGGCCCAGGCGGCGATGTCGCCCTACGCTCGCACCGCCATCGCCCTGCGCGCCGAAGACCAGCCGCGACGGGCCGATCAGCTCGGCCCGGCGCAGGTGATGCGGCGCTGGTGCGAGGTCAATAGCGACCTGCTGATGCCGCTCTATGGCCGCCTGCAGGGCAGTGACTGGCACTGGCTGCGCACCCCGCCGCGGGCGCTGCTCAGCGGCTGCCTGGCGCCGCCGGCGCTGACTCGCGAACGCATCACCCTGGTCCACCAGCATGGGCTGTGGCGCTTGGCGCTGCTGGAAACCAGCGAGAGCCTGCTGCTCGACGCCTTTGCCCGCCAACCCAGCAGCAAGCTGCTCAATGCCCGCAGCGAGTTTATCGCCCGCATTGGCAAGATCCCGGCCGGCGCACGCGATGCCGACCCGGCGGCCAGGCAGGCCCTGACCAATGCGCAGGCCGACCCCGATCTGGCTGCTTACGCCGGACTGGCTGATCGGCTCAGCGCGGTGCCGCCCTGTGACTGAGCTTGTCGGTTTGCTGCTTGCTGTGGTGATGAGTGCCAATCCTGGCTTTCACACCTCGCCCGAGTGCTGGCCCGCGGCCCGCTACACCCATCGCCCGGCCAGCGCCGAGTTCATCGACCGAGTCAGCCTGACCCGGGCGCTGCAGGCCATCGCATTCGACGGCGAGCAGTCGCCGAACCGTGGCTACCGGTTTCAGCACGAAAACGGCGCCGACGGCGCACAGCTGCGCATCGATGTGGAGCAGGGTCGGCAGTGGCTGCTGCGCCTGCGCGGCGCCGCCTGGCAGCCGGAGGTGCGCTGGATCAACGAGAAGCTGCTGTTCGTGCGCGTGCACTGGGGGCGCATACAGGCCAGCGATCTGATCGTCGATGTGGAGCAGGGCACGCTGCTGCTGCACGAGCTGGCCGACAACGGGCAAATCGCCTGGCAGCAATTCCAGCAGGCCTGCGGGGGGCGCTGTCCTTGCGACCAGGCGATTGCCGGCGCCGCCGTAGACGCCGATCCTTTGAACGGAGCGCCATTGCTGGGCTTGGGGGAGATCGCCGGCGTTGGCGAGGGCGTCGAAGAACTGCCCGCGCCGCTGTCCGTGCGTCAGCGCCCAGAGCCCAGCGCCCCCGCGCGGAGCATTCGCAGCCTGACCGAATTTGCCACCCGCGAGCTGAGCTACGAGCAGCCGGCGCTGCTGGTGTACGCGGTTGAGGCAGGTTGGCTGCAGGTCGCGTTGGCCAATAACAAACGCGTTTGGGTCAGCGGCGACCAAGTGCGTCTGCATCCGCTGGAGATCGTCGTGCTGCAGCGGCTGAGCTATCTGTCAAGGGACTGGGACGGCAAAGTGTGGTCGGAGCCGGCGGCGGCGCTGACTGCCGAGCTGCCGCCGACGCCCGGCGTCGAACGCAGCGTCCGGGTCCGTGACGCGCGCCGTCATCAGGGTCGCTCCTGGCTGCAGGTGGAGATCTACGATCGTTCCGAGTGCGAGTCGGGCCCACCGCCGCAGGTGGTGGCTAGCGGGTGGGTGCCCGCCCATCAGGCCAGCGGTGAGCCGCTGGTGTGGTTTTACAGTCGCGGCTGTTGACCGCCGACCGCATTCAACTCAATCTGCGCGATTGCCCAGCCTACTAGCAGTGCTCCGACCATGCGCCTGAACAAACACATCAGCGAAAGCGGGCTGTGCTCGCGCCGCGAAGCCGACGAGCGCATCGCCGATGGGCGGGTCACCGTCAACGGCATCCGCGCGTCCATCGGCGCCACCGTCAGCGAGGACGATCAAATCCTGGTCGACGGCCAGCCGCTGCCCAAGCGGGTGCGCAAGGCCGGCCGGCGGCATGTTTACATCGCGCTGAACAAGCCGGTCGGTGTGGTCTGCACCACCGAAGCGGACGCCAGCGGCAGCATCATCGAGTACATCGGTCACGAGCAGCGAATCTTCCCCATCGGCCGTTTGGACAAGGACTCCGAAGGCCTGATCCTGCTCACCAGTAACGGCGACATCGTCAATCGCCTGCTGCGCTCGGAGAACAATCACGAGAAGGAATACCTGGTCGGCGTGAACAAGCCGGTGATCCCCGATTTCCTCGCCGGCATGGCCAAGGGGGTGCGCATCCGCGGTCAGCTGACCAAGCCCTGCAAGACCAGCCGACTGGCCAAGTTCGGCTTCCGCATCGTTCTTACCCAGGGCCTGAACCGGCAGATCCGGCTGATGGCGGCCGCCTTTGGCTACCGTGTCACCCAGCTGCGCCGGGTGCGCATCGGCGCGATCAAGCTGGGTACGCTGAAGTTGGGCAGCTGGCGCAATCTGACCGATGCGGAGTTGGCGGGGCTAATTCCCAATCCCAGCGATTGGTGATTGCGGCGCAGTGAGAAGCGCCGTGGCACGGCCTGCGGCAACTGCGGATCACGTCGACGTACAGATTCTCTTGTAGGAGCTTGCCTGCAAGCGATCGGATTTCTCGCCTCACCTGCAGCTTCGCTACGAGCCGATGCGCCTCAGTCGCCCGCAAGCTCGTCCTAGCCGCCCAATCTGCGCGCTGGTTGGCAGTTTCCGCCGCCGCGTGACTGCCGATGTCGTTACGCCCCGAGCGCCGCGTTCTCCCCGGCAAGAGGCCATCACGCCTCTACCCCTTCCCAACTGGAGAGAACGAGATGAACAAACAGATCTTGGCTACTGCATTGACCCTGGCCATAACCGCCGGCGCCGCGCAGGCGCAGTCCAGCGGCATCGTCGCGCACTGGTCCGACGGCGTGCTGCAGGTCAACGGCAGCGCCGCGGCCGACGTGATTCGGGTCAGTCAACGCAACAATCTGATTATGGTCAACGACGGCGAGGTGGCGATCAGCGGCGGCGTCGCCACCACTTCCAACACCACTTCGATCCAGGTCGACGCCGGTGACGGCAACGATCGGGTCAGTATCGATGATTCCGCCGGCGCGCTGCCCGCAGCAGTATTGTTGGGCGGGTCTGGCAATGACCTGCTGATTGGCGGATCGGACACCGACCTGCTTCGGGGCAGGGACGGCAACGATGTGCTGATCGGCAACCAGGGCAACGACTTCATCGAG
>JAUIFV010000021.1 GCA_030430155.1 Gammaproteobacteria bacterium | reverse complement strand
TGTCATTCATCGGCAGGAGTATAGCCGGCATCGGTGACAACTTCGGTGGCTTGCGGCGGGTCTACACGCTGCAGGAATGGACGCAGCGCGGCCAAGGTCGCCGCCGGGTCCTCCTCGTGCGGCACGTGCCCAAGGCCAGGCAGCATGACCAGTTCGCTAGCGCTGATGTCGGCGGCGAATCGGAGGCCATCGGCCGGTGGAATCAACCGATCCTCGCTGCCCCACAGGATCAATGTGGGCTGGGTGATGGCCGCGCTGCGGCTGCGGTTTGTCGCGCTGCCCAGCCCCTGGTTGAAGCGATCGAACAGCGCTTGCCGGTTGCCCTCGCGCAGGCTGAGTTCGAAGTAGCGATCGACCAGATCGGCTTCGACCCGACCGGGATCGCCGTAGACCTGTTCCACGCTGCGCCGCACCAGCGATCGCGGCAGCAAGCTTTCCAGCAACGGGCGCAGCCATTGTTGGCGTGCCAGCCTGAAGGCCAGCGGGATCTCCTTCGGCGCGCTGCCGTAGCCGGCCGGATCGACCAGGATTAGGCCGTGAACCCGACCGGGGTGAGCCAGGGCGGTTTCCCAGGCAATCCAGCCGCCCAGTGAGTTGCCTGCGATCAGCGCGCGATCGATCTGAAGGTGATCCAGCAGGGCGCGCACAAAGTCCACATAGCGCTCGATGCGGTAGTCGCGATTCGGCTCCGGTCCGGTCAGGCCGAAACCGGGCAGGTCGACGCTGATGGTTCGCTGATCCGCTGACAGCTCCGTTGCCCAGTCCTCCCAGGTGTGCAGGCTGGCCGAGGTGCCGTGCAACAGCAGCAGCGGTATGGGGTCATCAGCCGGGCCCTGATCGCGCAGGTGCACGCGCATCCCCTGCAGATCAACAAACTGCGACGGTGGGGGTGCCCAACGCGTAGCGAGTTCGTCCAAGGGGCGGTCGCTTTCCCAGCCCAGCGCCAGCAGCAGGATGATCAGGCCGATCAGTCCTGCCGCCAGACCCAGCCAAACCCGTTTGCCGGCCATGCTCATGCGATTTCCTCCAGCGCGCCAATGATGCCGCTTCCAACAGAACGGCGGGCGCAGCTTAGCGCAGCCTCATGATGTGTTCGCAAGGGCTTGGATATTGCGCTGCGACAGAGGGTGCTAGTCGCTGATCAACGTCCGACCAGGAAAATTCATTATTCGTCGGTTTGGAAGAAAATATTTTCCAAACAATGACTTGGGAGAAGAATTCTCGAACTCAGTGAATTTCGAGTCGAATTTGTTGCTCTAGGTTGGTTGACAGCTCTACCGATCTTTGTGATTCCATCGAGACAAATCTTGCGCTGCAGCATGGGTCAAACAGCGGGGCAGGGTGCAATCTGCAATGAACGAGGGACAGCGGTGATGGCACTAGAGCAGGGCGGGCAGATGACTGGGGCGCAGATCGTGGTTCGAGCGCTGCTCGAACAGGGCGTCCGCCACATCTTCGGCTATCCCGGTGGTGCCGTATTGCCGATCTACGACGCGCTGTTCAACCAGGACCAGATCGAGCACGTCCTGGTCCGGCATGAGCAGGGCGCCGCGCATGCCGCTGAGGGCTACGCGCGTTCAACCGGCAAGGCCGGTGTGCTGCTGGTTACCTCCGGTCCCGGCGCCACCAACGCGGTGACCGGGCTGACCGATGCGCTGATGGACTCCATTCCGCTGGTCTGCATCACCGGCCAGGTGCCCACCCATCTGATCGGCTCGGACGCCTTCCAGGAGTGCGACACGGTGGGCATCACCCGCGCCTGCACCAAGCACAACTTTCTGGTCAAGGACGTCAACGATCTGGCCCGGGTGATCCACGACGCCTTCTACATCGCCACCACCGGCCGACCGGGTCCGGTGGTGGTGGATATACCCAAGGATGTGCAGTTCCGCTTAGGCGAATACGCCGAAGTCTCCAACATCCTGCACAAGACCTACCGGCCGCAGACCGAGCCCGATCCGGTGCGTATCGAACAGGCCATCGAGCTGATCGCCGGCGCCAAGCGGCCGGTTTTCTACACCGGTGGCGGGGTGATCAACTCCGGCCCGCGCGCCACCGAACTGCTGCGCGAGTTGGTCCGCCTGACCGGCTTCCCGATCACCTCCACGCTGATGGGTCTGGGCGCCTATCCGGCCAGCGACCGGCAGTGGCTGGGCATGCTCGGTATGCACGGCACCTATGAAGCCAATCTGGCGATGAACCGCTGCGATGTGATGATCAACATCGGCGCGCGCTTCGACGACCGTGTCACCGGTCGCCTGGACGCCTTTTCGCCGGCGTCAAAAAAGATCCACGTCGACATCGATCCATCCTCGATCAACAAGAATGTGCGCGTGGATGTGCCGGTGCTGGGCGACTGCGCGACGGTGCTGGAGGCGCTGCTGGAGGCCTGGAAGGCACGCGGCGAGCGTCCGGACGTGGCCGCGCAGACCACCTGGTGGGCGCAGATCGACGCCTGGCGGGCGCGGCAGTCGTTGGCCTATCAGAAGGGCGAGGACGCGATCAAGCCGCAGTACGCCATCGAGCGGCTGTATCAGCTGACCCGCAACCGCGACACCTACATCACCACCGAAGTCGGTCAGCACCAGATGTGGGCGGCGCAGCATTACCACTTCGATGAGCCCAACCGCTGGATGACCTCCGGCGGTCTGGGCACCATGGGCTATGGCATTCCGGCCGCGGTCGGCGTGCAGGTGGCACATCCCAAGTCGCTGGTGATCGACATTGCCGGCGAGGCCAGCGTGCAGATGACCATGCAGGAGATCTCCACTGCGGTGCAGTACCGGCTGCCGATCAAGATCTTCATCCTCAACAACGAATACATGGGCATGGTGCGGCAGTGGCAGCAGCTGCTGCACGGCGGCCGCTACGCCCATTCCTACTCCGAAGCGCTGCCCGATTTCGTCAAGCTGGCAGAGGCCTACGGCGCCAAGGGCATCCGCGCCCGGACCCCGGCCGAGCTGGACGCCGCCATCCAGCAGATGCTCGACTACGACGGCCCGGTGATCTTCGACTGCGTGGTCGAAAAACTGGAAAACTGCTACCCGATGATCCCCTCCGGCGCCGCCCACGACGAAATGATCCTCCCCGACGCCGTTGATGCGGTGGGGGTTAGTGAGGCGGGGAAGATGTTGGTTTGAGCGTAGGGCCCAGGGCAGAAGGGCCCAGGGCCCAGAACAGCCGCATCAAGGCATGTCCAACTGGGCCCTGAGCCCTGAGCCCTGAGCCCTGGGCCCTACGACCGAACATCCGAAGCAACGACTCGACCAAATCGCGCGACACAGCACTGGAACCCGACCAATGACCTCCAACCAACCCGCCTCCGCCTACTTCCTGGTTGACGATCAGGCCCGTCCGCGCAAGGCCACGCTTTCGGTGACGGTGGACAATGAGGTCGGTGCGCTGGCGCGGGTGGTGGCGCTGTTCTCCGGGCGCGGCTACAACATCGAGTCGCTGACCGTGGCCGAAACCGACCACCAGAAGCACACCTCGCGGATCACCATCGTCACCTCCGGCACCAACGAGGTGATCACCCAGATCATGTCCCAGATCGGCCGCCTGGTGCCGGTGCATCGAGTCGTCGATTTGGCCGTGGAGAAGCCCGGCGTAGAGCGCGAAATGGCGCTGATCAAGGTTGCCGGCGAAGGCAACAAGCGCGCCGAGGCGCTGCGTTTGTCCGAGGTCTTCCGCGCTCGGGTGATCGACATCACCCACACCAGCTTCATCTTCGAACTCACCGGTACTCCGGAGAAGATCGACGCCTTCGTCGATCTGATGATCCCGCTGGGGATGGTTGAGTACAGCCGTACCGGCGTGGTGGCGATCGGGCGCGGGGCGGAGGCGCAGTAGTTGGCCGCCTGAGCAGCAAACCACCCGTTTCGCCCAGCCTTCTTGCTTTGTCGAGTGCGTGATCGGCTCGGTTGAGCGCGCTATCGAATCATTCTGATGCCTTCCGCAGGGTTCAGCCTGCGGTGGTACTAACCCGCAGCGCAGTTCCGTCGGCGAGGTGAGGCTGTTGGCCGATGGCCCCGAGGGCTCCGAGGCGCTGCGCGACTGACCTTCGACATCCGCGGAAACCTGCGGGCATCGTTTACGATTTCTTTAACCGACTGAATTTAATAATAAAATTCGCGTTAGATCTTGCACAGGATTGATACTTCACCGACCTCCATACTTTTCGCCGTGATTAACTCAGTGCCTCACTGGGGGCGGCTTCGGAGGAAGCGGGGATGACTTTGTGGACTGTGTTTCGGCCGATTCTGGCCCTGTTGTTGCTGTTGATCGCCAATGCTTCAGCCGCTGGCGAACAGGGTGATTACGACTGGCTATTGGACCCGCAGTCGCAGCCGCCGCTGTTCCCGCTAACCGACCCCTGCCAAAGCGCATCGCGAGCGCAGCAGTCGCTGCAGGACTTCGCCTCCGCGCTGGAGTTGATCCTGGCCCAGGGCAGCGAGGAAACGGCGCTGCAACGCCAGGTGGGTTTGGACGCGGTGGCGGTGCTGCGGCAAACCGATGCGCAAACCGCCAGCCAGATCTGTGCCTATCTGGCTGCGCAGCCGCAGCTTGGTGAATTGCTTCGTCAAGCCGCAGTGACCCCGCGCAGCACCAGTGATTGTCTAACCCCTGCCGGATATCTCACCTTGCTTGGGCTGACCAGCGCCCTGAAGGGGCTCAGCGTGTTCCTTGACGCTGTCTGCGACACCGCAGGCTGCGCCCCGCCCACGCCCATCGGTGTCGGCATCTGCGTCATCGTTTGCATTCCTCCGATTGCGGTCAAGGTGATCACCGCGTCGTTTGAACTGGGCATGAGTCAGGACGATCAGTGCGGGGTTGAAGAACACGAGCGCTGGATGCTGCGGGCCCGCAACCACGGCAACGATGAGGTGGAGAACCTCGGCAGTACGCTTTTCGACGCGATCAGCCGCATGTTTGATGTGTCGTCGAATGCCGTGACCAGCGGCGCTGTCCAGCAGTTCGGCTCCACGGTTGCAAACGCGTTTTTTGGCGGCTCGACGGTAGCGGGCAAGGGTGTTGCGGGGGTCAATCCTCAGCTGGTTGCGCTGCGGGACACCATCAACGCCAACGCCTCGGCACAAGCGCAGTTCGAGGTGCAGGCGCAAGCTCAACTGATCGAGGAGGCCTTGACGACCGGCGCTCGCGTGCATCTACTGCGCCTGCCCGCCTCATTCGGGGGCCTGCTGGATGCGGTACGCGAACTGGTTGCGGCGCGGCTGAATGCCATCGCCGCCAGCGGCGCATCCGTGGAACAGGCGCTGACGCAGTTTCGTCTCGGCGATCAGGCATTCAACCAGCAGCGCTACCTGGACGCCTATGAGGGCTATCGCCAGGCCTATCTGGCGCTGCGCGCGCCGCCCCGCGTTGGCTTGAAGGGAGAATGACGATGGCAAGGACTTTGATCGGACTGCTGGCTTTTCTCGCCTCGTCGACCATGCTGATGGCGTCCACCTGCCCGACAGTCGAGATGTCGCGGGTCTACGCCTACATGGACCAGCTGGCCACATTGGCCCAGTTCAGCGAGGCACTGGACGCCGGCCCGACCGGTGCCAGTGAGCAATGGCGCGAGTCGCTGCGCCGCGGCGACCCCAACAGCGTGGACTGGGTCTGCCGCCTGCTGACTGACTACCCAAGCGTGGAAGCGGTGATGGCCAAGGCGGTTCAGCAGTCGGCGACGGTGCAGCCGCAGCTTCTGGCTGCCGGTGGGCCTGCCAAGGGTGCCGGCCTGTGCCTGGGTCGTTCCGCATTCTTGGCCCTGCGCTTGATCCACTTCGCGCTGGAGCTGACTTCGATTGGACTGGACGGCGCCTGCAGCGCGACCAGCTGTATCCCCGGCGGCTGCTCCGGGACCTGCTCCGCAACGCCCTTTGTCAACGCCGCCATGTTGCCGATTGAAGGCTTGCTGGACACCAGCGCCTATAGCTGCCTGGCCGACCACTTCAGCGAAATGGGCGATTGGGCCGAAGACAGTCTGGGCGCACGGATCAAGGGCGGACCGTCAATGACGCTGACCCAGATCGGTGTGGCCGCGCGCGTCGAACTGCTGCCGACGATTGAAAACGCCCAGGCCGGCGTGGGCCGTGCCTCCGAGTTCGAAGACACCCAAGAGGTGTTTGCCGACGGCCTGGCGGAGGCCACCACGGAGATCGCAGCGATCCGCTCCGGTCTGAGCGCCGACGAGCAGCGGCGCAGCGTGTTCCAGGACCGCTTGGAGCGGCTACAGCTGCAGCGCCTGCTGGGAGACGGCGAGAGTTCGTTGCCGCTGCTTTATCGACTGCCCATTGCCAGCGGAGGGCAGCTGGAGATGGTTCGGGAGGTGGTCGCCGATGCCATCAACGGCAGTCGCGACGCGCAGCTGCCGCTGGGACAGGCGCTGGACTTTCTGCGAACCGGCGATGGGCACTACAACGCCGGCCGATACGCCGAGGCCGCGGCCAACTATCAACTGTCCTACCGGGAGCTGCTGCCATGATTCGAGCGCTGATGATTACAGTGAGTCTGCTCATGGCGAGCACAAGCAACGCGCAGACCATTCCGCCGTTGGGAGACGATCTGCATTTTCCGCCGCTGGGAATCGACGCCCGCATCGCTGAGCCAGCGAGTGTGGCCGAGCTGGAGGTCAGCGGCGCGCCACGGCAGGTGTTGGTCTGGCTGGAACGTGGCGATGATCTCTACTCGGTCTACGCCAGCATGATCGATCGTTTCGGTACCGTGCTGGTCGATCGCGAGTTGCTGTTCGAATACGACAACAGCGCCAGCACGGTGGGCCGGCTGGGTCCGCCCAGCGTGGCCGCCAGCGGCGACGGGCGATTCGTCGTGGTGATCCCGCAGATTCTGGATCCGCAGGCTCCCGACGGTCATCAGAACGCCTATCGCAAGCAGTTTCTCTACCGGAGCTACCTGCCGGTGCAGACCAGCGGCGGGGCGCTCGATCCGCTGATGTCCGGCTTCGCGCTGTTGCTGGACGCCAATGCCCTGTTTCAATCCGGGCGCGGAATTCCAGAGCACGCCCCCGACTCTGCCGATCTGGCCGCAGCGCCCTTTGGCCGCTTCGCGCTGGTGTTCGCCGACGACCGCAACCCTGAGGATGTGGCTGCGCCTTGCTACACCTGCTCGCGGACATTGAGCACCAACGACAACAGCGTGCACTTTCAGTACTACGACATGCACAGCGACGGTACCCTTGTGCCGCTGCTGCCCGAGCCGGTCATCGTCGCCAACAACGCCGAGGCCATGGCCCGACCGCGAATCGCTTTGGAACCCAACAGCGGTGCCGCGAGACTCGTCTATCGGCGTGCAGACGGCAGCCTGGTGTTGGGACTATTCGATGCGGCAGGTCAAGCCGCCGGCGACCCGATCATTGCCTTGCCACGTGATCCCGACGTCCAAGTCAATGCCTTTGATCCGGACGTTGCGGTGGATCTGCAGGGCACTGCCTGGGTGGCGTGGGAGCTCAATCGCTATCGCACCTTAGAGAATGCCGCCATCGCCTCGCGCATTCAGCTGCAGCCTTTCGGCGTCAACGGCGCGCCGCTGGGCGAGGTGGTGGACGCCTCGACCGCTGGCGAAGGCCCCGCAAACATCATTTCCCGCCGCGGTCCATATGTCGCTGCCAACGATGTGGCGGGCCATGTCGCGGTGGCGTGGAGTGAAGCGGAAAGCACGTGCATCGGGCTCAATCCGCCTATTCCCCAGTACTCGGGGAGTTGTTCCGTTGGTGGTGCGTTGCCGCAGGGTGGCGGTGTATGCACGCTCTCGGGAATGAATCCCAATTCGCCGTCCCTGCTCGGTTGCCGCGTCTCGGCTCGGCTGGTGCCGCTACCAGAACTTCCCAGCAGCGGCTGGTACAGCTTCGATCGCGACACCCGGCGCGACTTTGTCATCGACGGTGCCGGAGGCACCGCCTTCACCTTGCGCTTCGGCAGCAACTTCAGCAGTCAGAACAACCGCTGCGTCAACCTTGAGCTGAGCGGCAATTTTTCCTCGGTGATCAGGACTTTGGAGCAGCAATGCACCGGTTCCTCCTGCCGCAGCTGTGCTGATCAGCTGGGTGGAAGTGCCGACAAGAGCACAGTCGCAGTGAACTTCGACGCCAACTCGGAGCTGCTCCCGGAACTGGACGAAGGCGGGATCGCTGCTCAGTTCTGGCTGCCCGCCAAAGCGTCTTTTTCCGATCGACCGCAAAACATTGCGATGCGCTGGCTGCATCGTGACTTCAACCAGCCGGGATTCACCTTTGTGCCGCAGCTGCCGGTCAATCAGATCAGCGCCGGCATCCAGCAGGGTGCCGCGCTGGGTCAATACCGCGATGGCGACATGCTGCTGGCCTGGGCCGGCGATGGACCGGGATCGGCCGAACCCAATGTGATCGGCGCGCGCCGATTCACCCGACCGGTGGAACTGTCGATCAACGACATCGGCATCCTCGAAGGTCCGATCGAAGCCACCGGCACCTTCACCGTCAGCGCCAGTAAAGCGCATCCCATCCCTGGCGTCGTGCCCAGGGTGAGCTATCTGACCGCTGACGACACCGCGTCCTTCTTGAGCGACTACACCCGCACCACCGGCATCGCCGAGTTCACAGCCGGCGCAAGCAGTCGATTCGTGCCGGTGCCGGTGACCGAAGACACCACCTACGAAGACAACGAGACCTTCTTCATCAACCTGTTTGGCGGAACCGACGCGGTAGTGGTGAAGGCGCAGGGGATCGGCGTGATCATCGACAACGATCCGCCGGAGACGGTCACCGCGGAGAACACCCTGATTTGCGAGAGCGGCCAGCCTCTCTTCCTGGGGATGTGCGCGCCATTGCCGGCGCCGGTGACTCCGAATCCGACCGTGACGGTGCGCCTGTCCCTGCCGTTTCCACAGGAAGTCGACGGCAACGTGCAGTTCCGTACGCTTGACGGCACCAACATCGGCAACCCGGTCACTTCAGTGCCGGCGATTGCCGGCGTTGACTACGAGCCGGTTAGCGGCGAGGCCCAGTTTCCCGCAGGCAGCACCGAAGCCTTTGTCAGTGTGGAGATCATCGACAACTCGTTGCTGGAGATGGAGAAGAATTTCCGCGTCGAGCTGTTCGAGGCCGAGGATCTGACCTTGGAGGCCGGCGCCAATGTGGCCATCGTGCGGATCGCCAACAACGACACCTGCAGCCAACTGCCGCAGGTCAGCCTGCCATCCGGAGCACCCCTGCTGGAGCTGGCAGTCGAAGGCGGCACCGCCTACGCCTGCGTGCAGAACTTCGATCCGCAGACCTGCAGCTGGCGCAGTTCCCTGAGCTTTCCGCCCGGTCAGCCCACCGACTGGTTGAGCCGTACCGACGTGGTCGGCACACCGCCGGCGGCGGCAGGCTGTGGCGCCAACGACAATGGCTATGTGGAACTGGTCGCCGAGTCCAACGTGCCGCAGGCCGGCGGCGGCGCTGCCTCCGGACAATCACGCAGCGCGCAGCTGGTGTTCGAATCGGTTGCGGCACCATCGACCGTCAGCGTGGTGCAGGCGGGCATCGACTGCGACATCCATGTGCAGCCCGATGCGCTGGCCTTCTATCCGGTCGGTGGCCAGGCCAGTGTGCAGATCCAGACCCTGCAGCCCGACGGTCAGGTCGGCAACTGTGTTGCGGCCCCGTGGTCGCTGAACTTCAGCGGCGGCGCGGAGAATTGGGTTGAGAACCTGAGAGTTGATGGTCAACCGGTCAGCGGCGGCGTGGGTGCTGCCACGCTGAACTTCGAAGTGATGCCCTTCGACGGCGTTATGCCAGGCCGCAGTGGCGCGCTGCTGGTTGGCGCAGAAGTCGTCAGCCTGGATCAGGAAGGCGCCTTCTTCGATGAGTTCGATGACACGCAGACACCTTTGGGCTGGGCCGTTTCAAGCAGCGGCGTCTGGACCGAGGCGGGGACGCAGCTGACCGGGTCGTCGACGGATCTGCAAACCATCATCGCCGACCAGGCTTTCCCCGGCTGTCTGGAGTGCGAGATCGAGACGACGATCCGAATGGACGTGTTCGGCAAGGGTCTGGGCGTCATTTACGCCTGGTATGTCGACGCCGACAATCACATTTACCTGTCGATGGATGAGTTCCGCGACGAATGGCGTTTGGTGCAGCGCATCGGCGGCAATGATCAACTGATCCGGAGTATCTCCATCAACACCTTGCCGAGTACGCAGTATCCGCTTCGGCTCTACTATGACGCGCAGAATGCCGCGATTGAGTTGACCATCGGCGGCACGACCTATTGTCCGCCGGCGGTTTCCGGGCTGCAGCTGTGTTCGCCTCAGGCGCTCGCGGCGGGAACAGTCGGTTTCGGCGTGGACGACGCGACGGTGAGCTTTGACCGCATTCGCATCGTGCGTCAGGACGGACCGCCCTATACCGGGATCGTCGTCGATTCCATCTATGCCGATGGCTTTGAGTAGGAACCCGCCGCTGGCTGCGGGGTGCGGATGACCTGGTCGGGTCGAGCGCCGGGCGGCGCTGCCGCCAAGCGCAAGGATCCGTGCAGCGCCATCAGCTGCCTTCCTGGGCCTGGGCCTGGGCCCTGAGCCCTGGGCCCTCATCCTCGGCAACAAACAAACCGCCGATGCCGTTAGACCAGGCATCGGCGGTTCCTTGTTGATCTACAGCAACGGCTGATTCCGATGCTGACGAAAATACTCCAGCTCCTTGGCCACCCCGGCGCGCAGCTTCTGCTGCATGGCGATGAAGTCGGCGCGGGTGGCCAGGTGCTGGTACTCGACCCGGTTGTGCAGCTGCCACCAGTAGTAGCGCCAGTCGGAATCGACCAGCCGGGTCAGTTCCTGCACCGCCAGATTGTCCTCGCCGGCCAGGGCGTAGCCGGCGGCGCGCTCGTCGCCGGCGATGATCCACGGTCCCTGCTGGAGTCGGATTCGCTCAATCGTTTCCTCATAGGCCTGAAGCAGACGCTGCGCCTGCTCGGACTGATCACTGCGCTGCAGACAGTAGATGCCAACCCGCGCGGCAAGCAGCTGCACCGGTGACATTTCAGGCTGGTCGTGGAACACCGTGGGGTAGTAGTCCCGCAGTACGGTCAGCGCGCGCGGGCACTCCTGGCGGGCGTGCGACCAGGCCACCAGTGCCGGGGTCAGCGGGTCATTGGGATTGGCCAGAATCAGCAGCTCGTCCATCAGAGCATTCTGCTGCGCCCACTCACCGCGGAAGTTGTGGATGATCTGACGCAGATAGACGACCCTGAAGCGCGGCCCGCCGTTCTGCTCAAACTCATCGGTACAGCTTTCCGCTGCGGCGTCATCGGCCAGCTGCAGATAGAACTCGCAAACCCGGAACTGGCGTATCGGGCTGTCTGGGTCCAGCTCTCGCTGGGCAATGATGTAGCGCATCGCCTCGCCGGTACGGCCCATTTGATTCAGATAGGTGGCCATGCGGCTGTAGTTGGCCGGTACTTGCGGGCTGTTGCGGATGTTGTCGCGCAGCTTTGCCAGCGCCTCCTCGGCGCGACCCACCGACCAGTAGGCGTCGGCCAGGCGGGTCGCGATGCGTTCTGAGAAGGGGTCGATGCGCTCGGCCAGCCGCAGCGCCTGCAGACCCTCATCGTAACGTCCCAGGTGCAGGTACAGGTCGCCCAGCTTGCCCAAGGCGTCGGAGTCGTTGGGATTGAGTTCCAGCCCACGCTTGAAGGTGGCGATCGCCTCGTCATTGCGGCCCAGTCGGCGCTGCTCCTGGGCCTTGGCGCGAAGCACGTCCGGATTGTTCGGGGCCAGGCTGACCGCTCGCTCCAAAGCGCCGAAGGCCCCCTGCATCTGCTCTTTCGTGCTTCCCCCGGCCAGGCCGTGGCGCAGACCACCGGCCTCGAACCAGCCGACCAGCGCAGGAACATGCTCGGGATCGATGGCCAGCGCCCGTTGAAACAGCTCGATGCCCTGCTCAACGCTGTCCAGAGTGCCCTGGTCGACGGCACGCCTGGCCTGAACGGTCAGCTCATAGGCTTCCCGGTTGGCTGGCGGCTCCAGCACCTCGTCGCCGAGCAGGGTGTTGGTCATGGTTTGGGAGACGTCGTTGGCGATTTCATCCTGCAGCTGGAACAGCTCGCCGGCCGGGCGGTCATAGGCGCGCGACCACAGATGCTTGCCGGATTCGACATCGATGAGCTGGGCCAACACACGCATCTTCTCGCCGTCGTGCAGCACGCTGCCTTCCAGTACCGCCGACACGCGCAGTTTCAGACCGATCTCTTCAACCTGAGCCGGACTTTCGCGAAAGGCGAAGGAGGAGGTGCGTGCGGCGACCTGCAGCCCGTCCGCCTGGGCCAGGATGTGAATGATCCGGTCCACCAGGGCATCGGCGAAGTAGCCCTGATCGGCATCCGGGCTCAGATCCAGAAAGGGCAGCACGGCGACCGACGGCGCGGCCGACGCCGCGCTTTGCGACGAGTTGGTCGAGACCGACGCAGGTTCGCGGCTTCCCGGAAGGCCCCAGACCAACAGGGCGATCAGGGCCAGCGCAGCCAGCCCGATCAGGGGCGCGGTGAGACCCGCCTTGCTTCGCGCCGTTGCTTCGCCCGCTGAGGGTGGGGCAGTGGCCGATTCGGCCCGGGTATTGGAATCGGCGGAAAGATCAGCGCCATCCGCGGCCGCCGCACTGGCCAAGACAATGCCTTCGCCGATGTAGCGATAGCCGCGTCGCGGGATGGTCTGGATCACGCGATGCGGTCTGCGCTGATCGTCCAGGGCCCGACGCAGGCTGGAAATGGCCACGTTGACGGCGTCTTCGCTGGCCGCCTCCAAGTGCCCCCAAACCGACTCCATCAACTCGTCGCGAGTCACCACCTCGTTTTCGCGCAGAATGAAATAGCGCAGCAGCATCAATGGTTTAGGAGGCAGGCGCTCATGCACCTCGCCGCGCTGGACGTCGCCGCTGTCGAGGTCGACCACAATCTTGGCGCTGCGCTGTTGGCTCAATTGATCCCCGTGATTTGGCAGAAACGGCCCAATGATACGCCTCGACTCGGCCGACCCCGCGCACCCTGATAACGCAAAACTGCACTTAATTTACGCTGTGTGGTCCCTTCGCTTTATCGAAAATCTAATGCGCAGGCGCCGTGTCCCGCATAAAATACGCGGCCGGCCCGATGTGCCGGTTGGGACGAGCGGAGTGTGCCCACTCTGTTTGATCGATTGATTTTGCGGATGAATTGCATGCGTTTTTCGACCCGTTTACTGCTGCCGATTATCGCTGGGCTGATCAGCGTCTCCGCCACCGCCACCGCCGCCGTCGAGGCTCAGCTGCCGCTGCGGATCGGCCATCAGGAGGTGGCATCGCTGGAGCAACGGGTCGACGCCCAACTGCAGGATCGATTGGAGGAGAGTCTCAAGGCCAACGCCACCTGGCGGCGGCTGATCGCCGATCGCAAGATGGCGGTGGGCCTGGTCGACCTGGCCGATCCCAAGCTGCCGCGCTATGCGCGGGTCAATGGCGGGCAGATGATGTACGCGGCCAGCCTGCCCAAGATTGCGGTGCTGTTTGCCGCCTCGCAGGCGTTGACCGACGGCAGCCTGAAAGATACTCCGGCGGTGCGCTCGGACATGCGGCAGATGATTTCGCGCTCCGACAACGGCGCGGCCACGCGACTGATCGACAAACTGGGCTTTGCCAAGATCCAGTCCACCCTCACCGACCCGCGCTATCGCTTCTATGACCAGGATGCCGGAGGTGGTCTGTGGGTCGGCAAGCGCTACGCCAAGACCGGTCGTCGGGTCGGTGATCCGCTCTACAACATCAGCCATGGCGCCACCGTCGACCAGGTCAGCCGGCTCTACTACCTGCTGGCCACCGGCAATCTGGTCAACTACAACGAGTCGCAGCGGATGCTGGCCTGCCTGGTCGATCCCGAACTCCACCACAAGTTCGTCAATTCCCTTGATCGCGTCGCCAAAGACGCAAAAATCTATCGGAAATCAGGCACCTGGAAGAACTGGCACGCGGATTCGGCGCTGGTTTGGGGTGCCGGGTCGCGGCGCTATGTGGTGGTAGGGCTGGTTGAGGATCCGCGCGGCGAACAAATCCTGCGGGATCTTATCTACACTGTGGAGAGTGTTCTCTACGACGCGACCTAGTCCCTTTGGTTCATGAATGACCTACTGCGGCTCCCGCTACCGCACCGCGATCCGCGCTCACGCGTGCTCGCGGCGATGGCGCGGCGCAATCGTGACTGATGTTGGCTAGAAATCGCCCGATCCCCGGTGTTTGACGACTTCCGGCACGAACGCAACGTTCTGGTCGCGCTGACCCGTCAGTTCCTGCGTCGCGTGTTCGACATCCGCCGCGGCGAGGAACAGCGCGTTGCGCTGATGCTGCTGTACATCTTTCTGGTGGTCTCCACGCTGCTGATCGTCAAGCCGGTCAGCAGCGCCCAATTTTTGGATGAGTTCGGCGCTGAAGAGCTGCCCTATGCCTTCGTGCTGGTCTCGATACTGGCCGCAGTCACCGTCACTCTGTACACCCGGCAGATCCGATTGATCAGCTATGACCGGCTGATCGTGCGAACGCTTTATCTGTGCATCGCCTCGCTGGCCCTGTTTTGGGCGCTGACCTATTTCGACCTGGCGCTGCGGCCGTCGCTCTACGCCTTCTACGTCTGGACCGCCCTGTACGCGGTGATCGTCACCTCGCAGTTCTGGATCCTGGCCAACGCCGTATTCAACGCCCGCCAGGCGCGGCGCTTGTTCGGAGTGATCGGTGCCGGCGCGATTGGCGGCGGCATTTTCGGTGGCTACCTGACGACGATCCTGGCCCCGGTGGTGGGCGGCAGCCATCTGCTGCTGCTGTGCATGCTGTTCCTGCTGATCTGCGTCAAGATCACCCGCGTGGTGACCGCCCAGGCCGGCGATCGGTTCAGCGTGGTGCCGGACACCGAGGCCGCCGACAGCAATCCGATCCGACTGCTGCTCAGCTCACGGCACTTGGCCTATCTGGCCGCGATCGTCGGCATCAGCGTGTTGGTGGCCAAGCTGATCGAATACCAGTTCAGCGCCATCGCCTCCGAGCAGATCGCCGATGCCGACGAGCTGACCGCCTTCTTCGGCTTCTGGCTGTCTACGGTCAACATCGTTTCACTGCTGATCCAGCTGTTCCTCACCGCGCGCATCGTCAGTCGCTTCGGGGTGGCGGTCTCGCTGCTGTTTCTGCCCTGCGCGATTCTGATCGCCACTCTGGGTGTGCTGTTCTATCCGCTGCTGATCACCGCGGTGCTGCTGAAGATGAGCGATGGCAGCCTCAAGCAGTCCATCAACAAGGCCGGGATGGAGCTGCTGGCGCTGCCCATTCCGAATGAGATCAAACGCCAGGCCAAGTCGCTGATCGACGTTTTGGTGGACAGTCTGGCCACTGGCCTTGGCGGACTGCTGCTGATCGTGCTGACGCTGAGTCTGAGTCTGTCGCTGCGCTCGATCAGCCTGGTCACGATCGCCTTGATCGGCGTCTGGATCTATCTGGTGGTGCGGGTGCGACGGGAGTATGTGCACTCGTTCAGACTGAAGATCGAATCGGAGACGCCGGCGACGGAACCTGCGCTGGCGGAGTCGGGCAATCGGGTGTTCGAGGGCATAGCAGCCCTGCTCGGCGACTCCGACCCGGCGCAGGTGCGCAAGGGCCTGGCAATGATTGCCGACCTGCGCAATCCGCAGCTGCTGCCGGCGCTGGAGCGGCTGATCACTCATGCCGATCCCGCGATTCAGAGCGAGGCGCTGCGCCAGCTCTACTACTACCCGGCGTCCAAGCAGTTCGAACAGGTCCGCAAGCTGGTGCGCAGTCCCAGTGCCGCGCTGAAGACCCAGGCCATCCACTACCTGTTTCAGCATTCCCCGGACACCCGCCGGGATCTGCTGCAGATGTATCTGGGCGATGAGGACTATCTGCTGCGCGGCGCAGCCCTGCTTTGCGCAGCGCGGGAGAGCCGCGACAACGACGATTACAAGAGCTATTTCCAGCTTGCCGATCGCATCGAGCGCAAGCTGGAGCAGGTCGACGAAATCAGCGATCCGGCGCGGCGGCGATACATCAAGTGCACCTGCGCCGAAGCCATTGGCGCCGCACGGCTGCGAGAGCTGTACGGTCGGCTGCTGACCATGCTCAACGAGCGCGATGCCGACGTTGTGCGCGCGGCGCTGTTGGCGATGGGGCAAACCGAGGACGAGATCTTCATCTCCGCCATCCTTCGCTATCTGCCGCGCGGTCGCTATCGCCGCACCGCCGGTGAGGCGCTGCGCAGCTATGGACCGGAAATCGTCGACCTGCTCGCCCTGGAGCTGGCGATCTCCGACGCCAGTCCGGCGCTCAGGGTGGTACTTCCGGAGGTGATTGCCAGCTTTGCCGTGCAGCGCTCGGCCACTCTGCTGCTGCGCCAGCTGGACGAGCCCGATCCGCGGGTGCGCAATGCGGTAATCGCCGCCCTGCATCGGCTGCGACGCCATCACGCTCACCTGAGCTTCGACGACAAACCCATCGTGCGGCGTCTCCTAGGTGAGTCCGAGCTTTATCTGCAGACGCTGGCGGCGCTGCGCGCGGAGCCGGTGCGCGGCGATGCTCAAGCGCAGCATCGACCGGAGGTGACAGCTGCCCAGGCAGCGCTCAGGCACGCCTTGGAGCTGCGCCTGGACAGCAACCTGCAGCGCATCTTCCGCCTGCTCGGCCTGAAGTACCCGCCTAGCGATATCGATCAGGTCTATCTGGGCATCTGCAGCGATCGCGAGGAACTGCGCAGCAGCGCGGTGGAGTTCCTGGACAACCTGCTCGAATCCAGCCTCAAGCGGGCGATCATTCCCATCGTCGAATCGCACATGCTGGGATCGCTGATCGACACCGCCGCACAAATCAACGCACCGCCGCCACCGGATGCCATGGCCTGTCTGAGTTCACTGCTGCTGGGCGCCGATGATCAGCTACGGGTCAAGGCGCTGGCCCTGGTCGCGGCGCTCAAGGATCCGGACTACGACAGCCTGCTGCGCTCGCTAGTCAAGCACCCGCACCGTAGCACCCGCAGCTGGGCGCAGAAAGCGCTGACGGGTTTGAGTGCCAACCCGATCGAGAAATCGCCGTAGTCAATCCGACTGGCTGAGACAACAGCGAGTCATCCACTCGCCGATTGGATGAGAGATCTGAGCTCCAGGTCACAGTGATTGTGCTCACTCGCAGCCTTGGACCACCCACATGCTCTTGGCCAACCCGAAGATCGACGGCACTCAAACCTCCGTACCCAACCTACTCAACACCATTCCGCGCAGCAACCCGCTCAAGTGCACCGTCGACGGCACCATTCCCATTCCGCCGTGGTTCTCGCTCAACCCCTTCCACGCCGTCGAATGGCACTACCAGGGCATCGCCCCCTACAACGGCGACGGCGCCACCTTGGCCAACGGCTGCATCAGCGCCAGCAGCACGCAAGGCTATTTCTCGGGCTTTTCCCAGGCCAGCGCCAGCGGCCACGCCGACGTTCGTTCGGTGGTGGTGCCGGACGCCAACTACTTTCACGCCGCCGGGATCCAGATGCTCGGCGACCTGCTGCCGGTGCCGCTGGAGCGCGATAGCGGCTCGGCCAAGGTGGCCTTCTACAACGTCGGCAACCTCGCCGCACCGGTGCACCTGTACAACCTGACGATGCCGGCCAACAAGGCCTCGGCGGTGGCAATCACCACCTATACCGACGGCAGCGGCGTAGAGCAGTGCATTCTGATGGTCTACCAGTACGATGACTATCAGATGTACATCTACCGCGCCCCCGCCGCCGGCCTGGCCAGCGCCAGCGGCTGGGAGTTTGTGCACACCTACACCGGCAGTGCCTTCGACTGCGGCGACCAGTTCCAGGGCTTCGCCATGGTCACCGAGCAGACCAGCAGCGGCGACGTGGTCTACGTGATGGGCTTTCGCGAAGACGAGGAGCTATGGCTGTACAGCGTCGACACCAGCAACGGCTCCAACTACGGCAAACCCACCCTGGTCACCCACTACACCGGTTGGAACGGCTCGGACTGGCGCAACGGCATGGGCCTGCAAATCGCCAACCCCACCACCCTGCGCCTGTACGGCACCGACAAGGACCCGTCCGGCGATTCGGACTATCCGAACGGCCCGGCGGATTACAGTTTTCATGTGTATGTTTATGGCGGGTAGGGTGCTCGACCGCCAGGCATGCCGCCCTCCCGGGGTGCCTTCGGGGATTGGTTCGATCCCATTGGTCCTCTCGCTAGGAGGGGGGCGAGGCATGCTACGAAGCTAGACCCCGATGGTTTCCTGCAAATCAACGCACCGCCACCGCCGGGCGCCATGGCCTGTCTGAGCTCACTGCTACTTGGCGCAGTCGACCAGCTAAGGATCAAGGCCCTGGCCCTGGTCGCCGCCCTCAAGGACCCGGACTATGAGGGACTGCTGCGCTCGCTGCTTAGTCATCCGCGCCGCGTACTCGTTGTTGGGCGCAGCGGGCGTTGGCGGAGTTGGAGAAGCGGTAGCTGCACGTGTCATGAGTACTCTACTCCGACGAGTTTACGTTAGAGGGCGTGCGATTGAGGGTGGTTGGGCGGTGTGCATCGGCCTAGACGACGCCCGCGGCCAGAGTTGGTGAGAGGAATAGCGCGCTGGGCGCAGTGTGAGGTTGCAGGCAGCCTTGGAGAGAGGGTGGGTGTTGGAAAGTTCTGGATTCATCAATGGTCAAGTCCAATCTTCTCTTGCCGACCCCGTCGATCCTTGTGGGCAGCATTCACGGCTCCGGTCGTTCTGGCCGGTTGGGGAGAATTCGGTCGCTGAGCCAGCAGTCGGGCAGCGCGGAATCCCAGCAACCACGGCTGATCGATTCTCTCGGTATCGACGAGGATGAATTTTGCTGCGTCGATCACTCGGTACAAGCCAATCTCGGCGCATGTGACCTGCACGCTTCAGTTCCGTTCAGACCAGTCTAGTCCGCGCCGCGAGTCCGCGAGGTGTGTGCAGGCGACAATGCGCATTTGTTCAGGCGCGGACCGAGCATCAGCTTCTATCCTCTCTTGTCTGTCAGGATGCATGATCCGCTAACCGAGGGGGACACTTGAGCGACGTTGACCAACGCGCGAACTTCACCATTGACGATGCCGCCGGAAAGGGCCTCTTTATTAACGCCGCCGTCCTCGATTTTGGGGACGCAGCGGTTGTTGCGGAGATATTGCCCCGAACCTCGAGACTCGCTGAGCTCAGTCGCAGCCATCGGGCAACGCACGTATTTCGCGCCGAGGGAGACGAGATCCTTGCAGTTGCGATCGATGAGAACGCACCCCGTCTCAGCGAGCTGCGAAGAACACTGCTTCTCCGCGACCACCCTGGTATGGCGTGCAACCTCTGGCGCGAGGCACTCCTGCGTCGAATGTTTGCGCGGAGACGACCGCTCATTCGAGGCAAACCGGTTCAAGTGCTTTCGACCGCATCAAGCGACTTCGTCGGACCGGGTGAGCGATGGGCCTTGGAGAGCACTCACCCAAAGGTCGTGCGCGCAATTGACGCGCGCGTTGCGTACAGCTTCTGGGCACAAGCGTTTCGTCCACCTAATGCGTCCCGCGACGCATTGACGGTTACCGCCGTCGCGCTCGGGGTGTCCGTCCAGCAGAGGATCAGTGCGTCGGTGGGCGAGTTGGCAACATGGGGAGTTGACCTTCGGGGCGCATACGCTGGAAGACTCGAAGCGATCCCGGATGAGCGAGTCCTACCCGAGCTGCGTCTTCGAGGGGTCCTTCGTGGGGTAACCCGCGGTACGGCGACCGTCGAGGCGGACGACGGCAGCACGTTCGCGGTCGATGCCGACAAGCTCTACAATGAGGCCTCGAAGGCGAACATTGGCCGCCTGCTCGAGTACGCGCTCGGACGTGGCCGTTGGCTCAGCGCGAAGACCGACATGAAAGACAATGCCGCCGCCGTCCATGAGGGCTCATCATGGGTCAAACGGCTTGATAGTGCGTGCGAGATTCTTCGGAAGGAGCCGCTCAAGATCGCACCAGGAGTGCATGCAACGGTTGGACGTTTCGTGAATCCCACCCAGTGGCTGAACGGGACGTCCACCGTGCGCCGAGCTGAGGCTGCCGTCTTCGTTTTCGATGCTGCAGGACGCAAAACGCACCGATCTTCTAGTCACGGTATCGCCGAGTTCGGTCCCTATAGCCGCTCTGCCCCGATCCCCCGCACACCGCGCGTCTGCCTTATCTGCCAAGCGTCGCAGCAGGGAGTCGCCGAGCAGTTGATGTACAAGTTCCTGCACGGCATTCCGAACAGCGTCTTTTCGCGGGGATTTCTGCGCACGTACGGCTTCGATGACTGCCAGCCGGTGCCCTTCACCGCGCGCAACGGGACTTCCGCCGCTTACCACGAGGCTTCGCAGCGGGCGCTCCAATCCGCGCGCGACAACGGACATGAATGGGACCTCGCTTTTGTGCAGGTCGAGGACCGCACGCATCAGTTGCGCGGTGACGACAACCCGTATCTCGTGACAAAGGCGTTTTTTCTCACGCAGCAAATCTCGATCCAGCAATTCCGCTTCGAGACTTCCCGGACCCCCAACCAAAAACAGCTCGCGTACACGCTTAGCAACATGAGTCTCGCGACGTACGCGAAGCTCGGGGGAATTCCGTGGCTCTTGCGTGCCGACCCGACGACGACGCATGAGCTCGTCGTCGGAATCTCCAGCTCGCGGGTTCGGACGAGCCGACTGTCCCAGGGCGCAAGACTTGTCGGTTTCACAACCGTCTTCAGCGGGGATGGGTCGTACTTCCTCCACACTGTCTCCAAGGCGGTTGCCTTCGACGAATACTCGGACGAGATGCTCTCCTCGTTGCGGTTTTCGCTCGAGCGCGTCAGGAAGGAGCGGAACTGGCAGAAGGGCGAGCGCGTTCGCCTCATCTTCCATGCGTTCAAGCCGCTGCGAGACAACGAGGCGCGGGCAGTTACTCGCCTGGCGGAGGAACTCTCCGACTTCCAACTAGAGTTCGCGTTCCTTCACGTCGCGGGCGATACGAACCTGCAGCTCTTCAACCGGAACGCGCATGGTGTTCCTGTCGGCCAAAGCGGCAAGGTGAAGGGCGTGTTCGTGCCCGAGCGCGGGCTCATGGTGGCGCTCTCTGACAGGGACATGCTCGTCGGCGCGACCGGCGCCAAGGAGTTGAAGCGCCCCACCGATGGTGCTCCGGTTCCTCTGCGGCTGCATCTGCACCGCGCATCCACGTTCCGTGATCTGCGGTACCTTGGACAGCAGGTGATGCTGTTCGCGAGTCATTCGTGGCGCGGCTTCCAACCTGCCTCAATGCCGGTGACGGTCAGCTACTCGCAGCTCATCGCCCGATACATGGGGCGGCTGGGAACGACGACGCGGTGGAACCCGGACGTCCTCTACGGGCAGATCGGCACGACGAGGTGGTTCTTGTGAGCGGCATGGGGGACATGCTCCTCGGGGACGCGGAGGCTGTGCTAAGCCGCGAGGTCGACAAGTTGCGAGGTGGTTCGGTCCTCGATCGCCTCGTCGTCAGCTGGCTATTGCCGAACATGTGGGGAGCGGACGCCCACAGCCTCACCCAGGGCACCGTCGCTCAATGGCACCAGATGAAGCAAGGAGGCGCGCCGCGCTCGTATCAAGCGGTGACCGCGCTGGCGTTGGCGAGCGCGATGAAAACCCCCGACGACGATCCGACGGTCGCGTTCAACGAAGGAATCGATTGGGCCCTGGGAGCTGCCATCGAGGTCGACGGTGCCGCGGTCGGGCTTGCGGCCGACCCTCCGGCAATCCTCGCAGTGGTGTCGGCCCTCCTGCGTTCGGCCGACTCCAGCCGCCAGGCCGCGATGCGTACCTGGCTCGCATCGGTCCTCGACAAGTTCGACAAGCATCTGGAAACCTGGGAGCGCGCCCAGCTCCACGTTGCCGCGCAGCTCTTGGGAGCGCAGCGCACTCAACCGCCGGAGCTGTCAGAAGCCTGCTGCGTGACGAGAGTCGCCGTGGCGTCGGACACCGAGGTCCTCACTGCGAAGGACCACCGAGCGGTCACGGCGGCGGTCCTTGAGCACCACGCCCACGTGGACCAGATAGGGGCGACGTTCCTGCTTGCTGCCTTGTCGCGGGTGAAGGTCAGCGTAGTGCGAACCATCCGCACCGACGTGATGACGGTCAACGACGTGCTCGCGCTGCTCCGCAACGTCCAGCGCTCGCTCCGCGATTGGACATGGGAGGAGACGCCCCGGACGAAAACGAGCCAAGCTCGCATGTGGCACGTCGATCACGAGTACCACGTACAAAATATGCTCTGGGCCGTCCTCGCCCCGCTGTTCCCAGACCTCGAGAGCGAAGGCTACTCGACCAAAGTCGGCTTCTCGCAGCCGCGTGCAGACCTCGTCATCCCGTCGCTGAAGCTCATCATCGAGGCGAAGTTCGCGCGGGCCAAAAAGAGCCTCCAGGAGATCCAGCGGGAGCTCGCACAGGACGCCGCGATGTACTTCCCGCAGGGCAGCCAATACGACCGAATGGTCGCGTTCGTCTGGGATGATGCCGCGCGCACCGAAGAGCACGCCACGCTCATCCAGGGCCTGGAAAAGCTCGATCGCGTCGCTGGAGTGGTCGTCGTCAGCCGCCCTTCGAAGATGGAGTCAGCGCCTGTAGGACCGGCAAGTGCGCCAGATGGGGGTGGCACGCCGTGACGACGACATCCACGAACAAGGCCAAGAAGGTCCGGTCGTCGCCGCCTGCGAAGAAGCCATCGCCACCGCTGCACGTGCTTAAGCGGTGGCTTTCCATAAACAGCTCTTCGGTCGGCAAGCATCCGCTGAACGTCATGACCGAACAGGCGGGCGTTCGCACCTCCGTCTTCAATGATGTCCGTGCGCTTGTTCGCACCCATTACGTATCGCCTGAGATTGCTGCGCAGCGAGTGGCTGATCTTGGAGCCACTGCAACCGCAAAGATCCTCCGCGAGTTGCCGCCGAAGACGAAGGCCGCTCGTTCGGGCGACTTCGGCGACGTGCTCGCCACGGAGGTTGCCGAGCAGACTCTTGGCTTCACGGTCCCGGTTCGCCGCCGCCGTTGGAAGGATGGCCGCAACATGGCCCTTCGCGGTGACGACGTCGTCGGCGTTCGCGTTGACTCCAGCGGCACACTGGCTGCACTCCTGAAGGGCGAGTCCAAGAGCTGAGTGAAGCTAACGCAAGCAGTGGTCAATAATGCCGCCGACGCTCTTGACCGTGACGGTGGACGTCCTGGTCGCCATGCGGTTCTCTTTATCGCGACGCGGTTGCTCGAGACGGGCATCGATGCAGATGCCGAGTTGGCAGTGCAGTTGGAGAACAACTAGCTCTGGATGAATCAACGCTATGTTCGGGCTGACTGGAAGATGAATGTCTGTCAATAGGTGTTGACATGGCGGAATCCGCCTATCATCATGCCCGGAGACAAATTGTCATCCGTCGAACCGGAGCAACTCCGGGCGACAATTCCTAAGGCCGCGCAAGCGGCCTTAGTTGTTTCGGGGGTCTGATGCACATCTGCTACGTGGATGAGGCTGGCTGCCCTGGCACTCTGCCAGGTCCGGACTCACCGGTTCAACCTACCCTGGTTCTGGCTGCTCTGATAGTTCCGCAACAGAACTTAGCCTCGCTTACGCGAGACTACCTGACACTGAAATCACGATTCAATCCAGCGCTGCGAAGCGGATGCAGCCATTTCTTGGACGTCGCCAAGAAAGAGATCAAGGGGTCCGACCTTCGGAGCGAGATTAGGAAGCGCCGACGGAACCGCCGAAGAGCAGTGTTTGGGTTCATCGACAAGATGCTCGATTTGGTTGAGGGAAATGACGGAAAGATCCTTTCGCGTTGCTACATCAAGAAGCCTGGCTTGATGTTCAAAGGTCAAGCTGTCTACACATCCTCAATGCAAGCCCTGTGCGAGGGCTTCAACCGGTTTCTCCAGGACTCCGGTAGTAGGGGATTGATGATCGCTGATCATCGAACCCCTGCACTCAATTCCTCGGTTTCGCACTCCATCTTTACGCAGAAGTTCCGCATCAGTGGCGACCCCTATGCAAACCTTGTCGATATGCCAACCTTCGGGCACAGCGAGAACCACATCCCTCTACAGATTACGGACATCCTTTGCTCGGCTATCTTGACTCCAATCGCGACGAGCACCTACTGCGTCGGACACGTCACAAGTGTGCACGTCAACCCAAAGGACATTCTCATTCGCGCAAGGTACGCTCAGAGAATCCGTGGGCTCGGGTATAGGTACAAGGTCAATGGGAGATGGCGCGGCGGAATCACAGTACACGATGAGATTGCCCAGCGGTCGCCGAGCTGTATCTGGGTGCCCTAACTGAATCGGAAACGAAGATGACCAAGCAGCGGGTTGCCATTGGGGTTGGGGTTGTGGCTCTGGTCAATCAGGCACCGCCATCAACTTCTCAATCTGCGCCGCCAGTGTCTGATGATCAACAGCCGAGTTCTTGCGCAGCACGTTGGACATCAGGACCACCAGATAGACCCGTCCTTGCTCGGCTTGTTCGACGATGGCCACCGAGTTCATGTAGTTCTCGACGTTGCCTTTGTATTTTTCGCATTTGAAGTCGGGCTCGGGCTTGCATTTGTACAGGCTGCCGGACTTGAAATAGACCGCATGATTGGCCAGCGCCGGCGCCGATGCGTAGCGGATGCGGCGTTCGGTGCTGTACATCAGGCGCTTGATCTCCCGGCTCGACCAGGGATCGACGACGGTGCCCGATTCCAGCGCCACCAGCCATTGCATCAATCCCTGCGGTGAGGCCTTGCTGCCGCCGCCTCCGGGCGCGAGTTGTTTGCCCATTCGGGTGAACAAATTGCCCAGTCGCCAGTCGGCCTCGGCAATTCCGATCTCGCGCAGCGGATCATTGACCGTGGACATGACGATGGGGGTGATCTCGCGCTTGGGCGTGTTGGCCCAGTAGTCCTTTTCCTGCTCGGCGCTGGGCGGGTACTGATCACCGAAGGCGCGCATCAGCACCAGCTCTTTCCAAACCACACTGGCGGCGGCATTGGCGCTGGGCGAGAGCATGTGATCGGTCCATTCGTACAGCGAGAACAGGTCATTCTCAGTGGGAAGCGCGCGGTGGCCCTTGCCGCTCGCCGGGTCGAAATGGGGGATGGTGTGATGATCGGAGATAACCCACTTGCCGCCCCGCACCATGCGCTCGCGCAGCACCGTACGGCGTTTTTCGATATCGTCCGGATACAGCCGTGCCAACTCGGCGAACAAGCCGCCGGCCACCGCTAGTTTGCCGACGCTGCCCGGAACCATGGCCCGTTGCGCCCCCCTGGCCGCATAGCGGCTGGACTGACCCGGAGTGATCTCGAGCAGGGCGACGGCGTAGCTGGCGTCGCGGCCTGGTAACAGTGCTTCCAGTTTGGCCTGTAGAGCGGGATCGGTGCGAGCCAAATCCGGCGCATCCGCTGCGCTGATGTCGACCAGATTGAGCTGCACCTGATCGATGCTGAGCAGCGCGCCCGGCGGCAGCACGTTGCCTTTGGCCAGACCAGCTTGGATCTGCTGCTGAAACTCCAGGCGGCGTATCCCCGAATACTCATAGCCATCAATGGGATAGCTCCACGCCGGGGCGCTCAGCGCAACCAACATCGCAATAGCGGCAACTCGCAACATGTTCATAGCTCCTGATCCATCGCGACCGTGCTTTGAGCCGTCGCGGTCGCGTCCAGTCCGCGCAAGAATTGCGAGGACTTGGCACGCTTGTTCTCGACGAAGGGTCTGACCTGGAACAGCTTGATCTGCTCCTCAAAGAAGCCCAGTTCGACATCGAAGGGCCCGTCGGTGTCCACCCCGGGCGTCCCGGGCAGGCGCTGGCGCACCTCAACGGCGGCGGCGCGCAGCTGATCCAGCTGCTCATCGCTGACCACCCGGCGATGGAAGCGGGTGTAGCCGTGCCCGCTGCCGCCGGTCGCGGGCAGCACGTTGAAGCGCGGCTCGCGCGAGGGGCTGAGCAGGCGACGGCCGCCGTCGGCGCTGAGCAGCCAGGTCTCCGCCGCCTGTCCCTCCACCGCGCCGCCGGCGCCGCGGCTGAAGGCCACGGTGATGTCGTCACTGGCGCCGGTCGCCACGCCGGCGGTGATCATCACCCCGGAGGTCTGCACGTTCACCGTGGGCAACAGCAGGATCGACGGATAGACGTTCTCCGGATTGAGCAGATAGCGCTGTCGCCAGCGGTAGCTGCGCTCGGTGTAGGGCGAGCCCCAGACGTCGCGGATGCCCTGCAGGATGGCGCTGCGGTCGCGAACGTTGAACACGGTCAGATTGAGGCCGGCACCGGTGAAGTCGGCCAGATCTTCCATGTTGGTGTCGCTGCGGATGAATACTGGCAGCTGACCCAGCTCGGTGCCGAAGGCCTGGCGGAACTGCGTCTCCAGCTCGGCCTGGAATTCGGGCAGGAAACGGATCTGGGCGACCGCGGCGCGGAACTCGGTCAGCTCGGCGAGCACCTGGGTATCCACCGCGTCTTCGTCAGCGCCCTGATCGCGCTGGGCCTTGGCGCGGGTGAAGATGGCCTGCAGGTGTTCCCAATAGCTGCCTTCGCTGCCCGGCATGGGCTGATCCAGATTGCGCTTGAATACGCCGAAGGGAATCACCAGTCCCTCGCCGACGCGCTCAGGAAACATGCTCTTGAGCTGGCCCAGATTGGCCGCCTTGGGACCGCAGATACGGCCGGAATCGGCTGCGCGCAGCTTGCTCATGGCCATCACCTTGGCGCCGAAGTCCAAGCGATCGATCGGTACCTTGATCTTGCTCTGCGGCCGCGCGGCCTCGCTGACCAAGGCGCGCTGCTCGGCGCTGAGCTGGTCGTCAGCGGTCATCAGCACCGCGCCCTTTGGCGAGACCGCGTAGAACACCTTGCGGCCGTGGTAGGCGCGCAGCTGCTGCAGGTTCTCCACCGACAGGGTGGCGTTGGGAATGCCCAGATTGCGCGCCAGCAGCTGCACATGGGAGACCATGTTGCCGGCGGAAACGGTGAGGATGCCGGCGACCGGCTTCAGGTCGGCCGGCGGGTGCTCGATGACGTAGATCTTCTGCGGCGAGTAGTCCAGGCCTTCGGGCGTGCCGGCGATCACCACCAGTTCGCCAAAGGCGAATCCGGGGTTGAGTCCGCGCAGGTGGCTTTGCTCTTTCAGATCCAGGGCGCGATTGCGGATGCCGGAGGCGCTGGCCGCCAGCTCGCTTATCTCGCCGGCGGTTTCGCCCAGCGGCAGCAGCACCGAGCCGCGAATGCGATCGTCGATGAACTCCAGCGCGTGCGGCTCAAAGCCGGCGTAAAGATTGACCACCGGGGCGTAGTCGGCGCGGACCATGCCTGCCGCCCATTCCACTACCCGCCGGGCGGTCTCGGCGCGCAGCGCGAACTGCGCTGTCGGCAGCTTGGCGTCGGCCGCCGGCGGGCGCAGCAGCGGCTCCACCTCCAGCCACTCCCAGCGCTCCAGGAAACCGGCCGCGGCCGCTGCTTTGGCGTAGACGTAGTGCTTGCGGGTCAGTTCGCCGATGCTGGATGCGCGCCAGCTGGCCGCCCGGGCAAAAAGCAGGCTTTCGAGCTCCAGCGACAGATCGATCAAGGTCAGCCGGTTGGCGCCCTTGGGATTGGTCAATAGATGCTCGCGCAAGGTCCACATCACATCGGCCAGCTCGGCCGCGACCTGCGCCACCGGCGCCTTCTCGGCGCTGCTCAGCGCCTGCAGCGGCTCGCGCAGCGGCACATCGGGCGGAATCAGCGGCACATAGCGGGCCAGTGAGCTCAGCGTCGCTTCACGGAAGGCCTGCTCCAGATCAGTCTCCAGAGTATCGAACAGCCTGCCCATTTCGGCGTCGATGCGCTGGGCGTAGTCGCGTCGGAACTGCCGAACCTTGATCAAGTCCTCTGCGGCCGGCTGCCCGTGCAGCTTGACTCGCAGCGGTTCGAAGCTGCGCATCCGCTCGGCCATGGTCTTGGACACCGAGCGGATGTTCTCCCAGCGGTTGCCCTTGGTGCCCAGATGCGGGATGTCCTTGGCCGCCTGGCGGATCAGGAAGTAGTGCGCCTGCAGCCGTTCGTCGTCGGCCAGCAGTTCGCGGAAGAAGGCCAGACCCCAGCGGTCCTCATCTTCGCCCTGCACCGCGCCGCGATACTGCCGCGCCTTGTGCATGATCCAGCCGTCATCGCTGCGCTGCAGGAAACGCTCCAGCTGATACTGCTTCAGCCGCGACTGCTGATGTTCGGCATCCCAAAACTGATCGAAGGACTGCCCGGCCAGGATCTGGCCCAGAAACAGATGCTGTTCCTGCGCCAGCCGCTGCACCCGCTCCCTGTGCAATCCGTGCTGGACGCCGCCCGGCGCGCCGCACGGCTGCTGCGCCGGTTGGATGCTGCCATCGGCACAGAACCAGCGGATGCCCTGATAGGGCCCACGCGGATCGTCGCGGTACTGCGCCACCAGCTGCCGCAGTTCGGAATTGACCTCAGCCGGCAGCTGCGCAACGGCTGCGATCGGGCAGCTTGCTCCAAACAGAATCAAATATCGGCAAAAGCGCAGCACCACACATCTCCTAGAGGTCGAATGGAGCGGCTCGCGCTCATTGCTAGGATAGCGTGAGGACGGCCGGCGCTTGTGTAGCAGTGATTGCAAAGCCCGCATTATTTGTGAGCCTAGGGCTAAGGGCGAGTAGATCGTCGCAGATTGCGCGCACAGGTTCTGAATGAAAGGGGTTTCGTTGCTCGCAGTCAATTGGCGGGCACGCTGCGCTTTGCCCACCCTACGACCGCGAGGGAATTGGAGAGTGCTGGGGCCTGTGCACTTTCCCTCAGACCCTTTAGATTTCACAATCAATCCGGGGCTAGTGAAAAACTCGCGCTCAATCACCTGAGCCGACCAACATCACCGGGCCTGCGCCAGATCCAGACGGTCTTTGCCATAGCAGCGCGCCGCCAGATAGATGAATAGCGCAGTCAGCAGCAGCATCAGCGGCACCAGATACATCGCCTGATAGAGCCCCACCGAGCGAAAGCCCTCGGTCATCGCCGGTGCGCCGGCGGCGTGCATGGCGCCCAGCGCCAATCGATCCGACAGCGCGCCCACCGCCACCGGTCCCATCGCACCGCCGAGCAGGTACATGGCGGCGAAATACAGTGCCATCGCGGTGGCCCGCAGGCGCGGTTCGACCACGTCCTGAATGGCCGGGTAGACGCTGGTGAAATAGGTGTAGTAGCCCAGCCAGCCCAGCGAGAACAGGGCAATGAACAGGGCCAAGGCGGAGGCCCCGAAGCACAGCGCGGCGAACACGCAAATCGCCGACAGGCTCAGCATCAGCGCACCGAACAGCAGTCGGCCGCTGCCGCCGCCGCGATGCATGCGATCGGCAAAGCTGCCGCCCAGGGTCAGGCCAATCAAGCCGGTCACGCCGACGATGATGCCGGTCAGGCTGGCGGCGTGGCTGAGGCTGAGCTCGAAGTGGCGCTGCAGCAGCGGCACCAGGAAACCGGAGGTGGGGTAGGCGGCAAAGTTGATGGTCAGCCCGGAAGCGATCACCCACCACAGCGTGCGTATGCGCAGCAGGGTGCGGAAAGGCCGCTGGACCGGCGCCGCCGCGTTGGCCACCGGGGCATCGGCGCCGCCGCGCGGCGGTTCAGGCATCCGCGCGATCACCCAGGCCAGGATCAGTCCGGGAATGGCCGCGAGCAGGAAGGGCGCGCGCCAGCTTTCGAACAGCTGCACCACCGGCCCGACCGCAAAGAAGGCCAGCATCAGGCCCAGAGGCAGCCCCAGCATGTAGATGCCCACCGCGCGGGCGCGCCGCGCCGAAGGATACATGTCGGCGATCAGCGAATTGGCCACCGGCGCGTAGCAGGCCTCGCCAACGCCCACGCCGATGCGGATGATCAGCAGCGAGATGAAGCTCCAGGCCAGACCGCCGAAGCCGGTGAACAAACTCCACACCACCAGCCCCCAGATCAGCACCGTCCGTCTTGAGCGGGTATCGGCCAGTCGACCCAGCGGTAAACCGGCGATCGCGTAGACCACCACGAAGACGGTAGACAGCATGCCCAGCTGCAGATCATTGAGTCCAAATTCGTGGCGGATGGGCTCGGCGACCACCGCCGGCAGGCTGCGGTCGAAGAAGTTCAGCAGATTGGCCAGCAGCAGTAGGAACAGCATCTTGCCCGGTTGTGTGCGCTGGTCAGCATCGCTTGCCAAGGCTGTGCTCCTACGTTTGGACCGCCGGCTGATGGACGCGAACGTCGGCCTCAGATCGGCGCCGGATCATTCATCAACCCGTCATCGTTAGCTCTGCATCGGCACTGGACTCAAGGTGCGCCCTTGTAGATCCGGCCCGCCTTCATCACGAAGCTGACCGCTTGCAGGGAGGCGATATCGTCCAGGGGATTGCCGTCGACCGCAATGATGTCGGCATGCCAGCCGGACTTGATCTGACCCAGATTGTCGATACGCAGCAGCTCGGCGGCGACCGTGGTCGCGGACTGAATGGCCTGCAGCGGCGACATCCCGCGCTCGGTCATCTTGACGATCTCGAAAGCATTTTGTCCGTGCGGGATCAGCGGCGCATCGGTGCCCAGTGCGACCTTGACCCCAGCCTTGATCGCCGCGGTCAGCGACTGATTCATCCGTGGACTGACGAACTCGGCCTTGGCGCGCTTCTGCGCCGGCAGCAGGTCCAGATTGATCAGATCCATCAGCCCGTTGGTGGGGACCAGGAAGACGCCACGGTCAATCAGCAGTTCGATCGCCTCGTCGTCGAGCATGGAGCCATGTTCGATCGACGAGACACCGGCGCGAATGGCCGCCTTGATGCCTTCGGTGCCGTGGCCGTGGGCCGCAACCGGGATGTTGTGGCGTTCGGCCTCGGCGACGACTGCCGCCATTTCCTGGTCATTGAGCTGCTGAGCGCCAACCGATTCTTCCAGCGACATGACCCCGGCGGTAGCGTGAATCTTGATCACCTTGGCGCCGTGCTTGATCTGAAAGCGGGTGGCCTTGATCGCCTCGTCGACGCCGCTGACCACGCCGTACTCCGGGCCAAGTTCGAGTACACCCTCGGCCAGACCTTCGGCCATTGCCAAATCGCCGTGGCCGCCGAGGATGGAAATCATGTGGCCAGCCGCAATGATGCGTGGCGCCCTGACCCAGCCCCGTTCAGAGGCGCCGGCTAGGGCGACGTCGATCAGCTCCAGGGTGGGGTGGACCTGACCCACATTGCGCACCGTGGTGAAGCCCGCCAGCAGCGTGCGTTCGGCATTCTTGGCGCCGCGCAGCGCCGCTTCGCTGCCGCTTTCGGTGACCACAACACCGAAATCAGCCTGCTCGAAATCCAGATCCAGATGGACGTGCATGTCCATCAGGCCGGGCAGCAGGGTCTTGCCCGGCAAGGCAACGATCTCGACCTCGTCGGGCCAGCTATCGCGATTGATCGCGGCAATCAGACCATTCTCAACCAAGATCTCAGCCGGTTTGATCAGTTCTCCGCTTTGCACGTCCAGATAGGCATCCGCCTTCAGCAGCATGGCCCGTGCATCGACGGCTTGAGTCCAACAAAGGGCCGCCAGCGCGGCGATCAGCTTGTGCATTTCTTCGCTCCCTGCAGACGAGTCCGGCCGGCAGGCTAGCATCCGGGCACTGGTGTTTTTCAGAACTTGCCTTTTTTGTTGCAATCGGGAGCGTAGCGTTGGGCGATCGGCGTGAGAGCAGAAGACCCGGGTGGACCAGGGTGAGGTGGAGCCGACTGGAGAGGCCGCTGACAGGGGTCAGTTGACGTGCAGTGCAAGCGCGGCCGCCGCACGGGTCGGCCGCGCCGCTGAGCCTATCGCGACAGCGTCGCGCGGACGCCGCCCAGCTCGGTCAGGAAGCAATAGCGCTGGCCGTCGTCGCAGGGTAGGCATCCGGCGCCAGAGGCTTCGACGGCGTCGCAGACCAATGCAGCGCTCGGAGTCAGCTGCTGCTGGGCCAGATTTCGCGCGTCGACCATGGATTGGATGCGACCGTCATAAAGTTGACTGCCGTCGTCGGCGACCTGGAAGGAGATGCTCAGCTGATCGGCATCGATATCGGCCGCGCCGACGCCCAGCTGCATCCATCCTCGGCTCGCCTGCAGTCGGCCACGTCGATCCAGCTTCACGCTGTCCAGCACGCCGCTGAATGCGCCGTCGGCATCACTGAGCAGCACTTTGCCCGTGCGCAGGTTGGGCTGCATGCGCACGGCGTTGGCCGCGCTGGGCAGGATCGGGAAACCGGCCGGCTGCAGCACGTAGGCGGCGCTGTGGTCGATCTCGTAATGGCGTCCGTCGATGCGCTGCGGGTGCGGGGAAGTGGTATGGGTCTGGGTGGAGAAGGGGCGGCTGTCGGGATCGTCTTGAAGCTCCTCGACGATGTCCTTGGCGCGGCTGTAGATCCAGCCGCTGCCGCGGCCGTTGTTGCAGATCATGCCAACGCCGACGTCCTGATTATTCACCGCGTTGGGCCAAAGGGACCAGATCGCGCCGTGTACCGACTGCCGTTGGTTGCCCTGGGCGATGCCGATGTCGCCGCCGTTGTAGATCGACCCGTTGGCATCATCCAGGAACAGCCCCAGACCGTTGGGCGGCAGGTTCATCGGATCCGGACCCAAAGCCAGGTGCCCGAAGCGGGTTTCCATCCAGTGTCTGTTGACGATCTTTTCGTCGCGATAGGCGACCAGCAGGCGCATGAAGTCGCCGATGGTCAGCGACCAGCCGCCGGAAGGCCCGAACCAGCTGGCCTGTGCTTCGGTGACCTCCCAGGCTTCGCCTTGAACCCAGTTCTTGGCGCCGGCGCCCCAGTTGCCGTCGTAATAGCCGACCGCCCGGTTAGGGATGTCGTCGGCGCGATGGGCGTGGGTGATGGCAAGCGAGGTAGCCTGCCCGGGAGCCAGCGGATTGGCCGACCAGGTGCCGACCTCATCCCAGACGTAGTGCTCATAGCCGCTGTAGCCGTGCGCCTTGGCGATGTCGTCGACCATCGCCCCGGCGACGCTGTAGCCGACATTGGAGTAGATCGCCTGCCAGCCGTCAGCGGAGCCATCACCGTCGAAGTCCACGGTCGGCAGATTGACGACATTGGTGGTCTCGTTGTTGACGTAGCTGAACAGCATCCATTGCGGATCCAGCGAGGCCCGATGCACTTCGGTACAGAAGGGGTCGGCCGGATCAGGGGTAATCGCGTTCTTGCACTGGTCCATGGTCGAGCCCGCATCCCAGTTCGGACTGAAGGCGGCACCGCGATCGGGCCCGCCCACACCCGAGGTGTGGCTGAGCAGCTGGGCCAACACCGCGTTGCCCAGCGCGCCATTGGCCGGCGAGTGATCGGCGACCTGGGTGTTCAGCGTGGCCCAGCCGCTTTCGATCTGGCGCATTGCCGCCAGCGCGGTGAAGGTCTTGGACACCGAGCCGACCGCGCCCATGGTAGATACCGACCAGTCCTGCGCCGACAGGCCCAGCCGCGAGCGGCCATAGCCCTGCAGATAGACGATTTCATCGTCGATACTCACGCCCACCGCGCAGCCGGGCGCAAAAGCGCCGTCGAGCACGCTGTTCATCAGCCCGTCGACCATCGGCCAGGCCATGGTCGCGAACTTGCCGTCCTTGGCAGCGGCGATGGCGACATTGCTGTCGGGAACGTGATCGGCACCGTTCTGCACCGGCGGCTGGCCGCAGCCGGTGAGCGCGGCGATGGCAGCAACCAGCGCGCCGATCCTAAGGCGAGGTTGCTTGGATGGGTTGGCTGTCGGGTGGCGAAAGTCCATGGGTTTGCTCCGTTTGGTCAAGGCGGGTTCAGCTGCGGATGGCAATGCCGTATTTGCAACCAATTGGAACTACGGAGCGAACCAACACAAACGACATGGGGTTGGCGCGGTGTACGAAAAACTGCCAACTGATCGTGGATTTGGCAGCAGGGAAGACGGGTGAGACGCCGCAAGCAGCGCGCTTTTGCCCTGTGCACAGGAATTGGTCATCATCAAACGACCGAGCGCATGGACCTGGGAAGAGGATGTGACTGCCTATATCGATCCGACCAAGGAGGCCTTCGCGGAGTTTCGTGGCAACGATCGGCAGGGTCCGATACAGATGCTCAATCTGGTGCGCTTTCGCGACCAGGCCGCATACCCGGACGGTCGTGCGGCGACCGGAGCGCAGGCCTATGCGGCCTATGGCCGCGAGAGCACGCCGATATTTTCGGATCATTTGGCGTGGCCGCTTCGAGCTGACCTTGATCGGCCCTGAGACTTGGGACGAGTGCTTTATCGCCGAGTACCCGTCGGTGGCGGCATTTGTGGCGATGATTCGCGATCCGCTCTATCGCGAGGCGGTCAAACACCGTCAAGCCGCCGTGCTCGATTCGAGATTGATACGACTGGCGCCGGCGGTGGCTGGGGCCACGTTTGGCGGGTCGTTACTCGCGGCAGCCGAGCAACCGGGCTGATTGTAAGTAGCGCTGGATTCCGTCTGTGCGGCCTACTCAGCCAACGGCTGCCAGGCGCCGCTGCTCCAGTCGTTCACTCACCGTCAGCGCCACCTTGTCGCGCAGATACAGCGGCTGGGCGTGTTCGGGGGTCTGCCAGCGGCTGCTGCGGGCCTCGCGCTGGGCCAGCTTGAGTAGCGCTGCGGCGCGTGGATAGCGCGGCTGCGGCTGTCCCTGCAGTCGACTTCCCAACTCGCCGCTGAGCGCCTTGCCGTAGGTCTGCCAGCCGCTGCCCACCGCACGCCACTGCGCCTCGGTACCGAGCTGGACCTGCTCGGGCGGCAGCACGCGTTCGGCGTTCAGTGCGACCACCAAGCCTTCCGCGTCGGGCTTGTAGAGGCCCAGATAGATTTCGCCCATGCGCGCATCGATCATCGCCGCGATGGGCAGCCCGGGATGCTCGTCGGCTTCGGCCTGGGCCAGCGCGGCCAGCGAGGACAGCGGGATTACCGGGATGCCCAGTCCAAAGGCCAGACCTTGGGCCACCGATGCGGCCAGTCGCACCCCGGTGAAGGAGCCTGGACCGCGGCCGAAAACGATGGCGTCCAGCGCGCTGCGCGGCAGCTCGGCTTCCAGCAGCAGCTCGTCGATCATCGGCAGCAGCAGTTCGGCGTGTTTGCGCGGCGCCACTTCGAATCGCTCCAGAATCCGCCCATCCACCCACAGCGCGGCCGAGCAGGCTTCTGTTGAGGTATCAATCGCGAGTAAATTCATGGTCTTGGAGCAGCTTGTTGAAGTTGAATGTAGTGTAGTGCCTGGAGCGGGCACTGTCAGGGTCTGGATGGGGCGGTTTGCGGGCAGCGAGAGTGTGACCGCCGGATTGCGCGAGAGTTTCGTAGCTGGGAGCTGAGAATGGGCCCAGCTGGGAGCTGAGAAAGGGCCCAGGGCTTAGGGCCCAGGGCCCAGGGGCGGCGGTTTGGAGTAGCGTCGCAAAGGCGAGCCGTTTCGGCGGTCCACTCGCCGGCATGCCGACCGGAGTGGCACGCCCGATTCGGAGTCGAATCCGACAGGGCCCAGGAGCGCGCCGTACTCGGCTTTCCTGGGCCCTGGGCCCTGAGCCCTGGGCCCTCTCAGCTCACCGTGCAATCGCCGCGACTGCTTCGCGCTGGCCGCTGAGCTGTTCCGCACGTTGAACCAGTTCAACCAACTCCGCACGCAAACCATAGCGATCCTGGCCGCGATGGGCCTGGACCAGCTCGGCGATGTCGGCGTAGCCGTAGCCGTCCAGAGACTTGCCCCCGCGCAGCGCTTCGCCGAAGGCGGCGACCGCGGCGGCGAACTGGATTTGGCTGGATCCGGAATCGATGCGCTGCGGACGCGGGATAGGCTGGGTGATCAGCTGGCTTTGTGCCTGATCGGGCTGCTTGTAGCGCAGTTTGAGGAAGGCCACCTCAGTGCTGGGCCCGGTTTCGCTTTGGTTGCTGCCGTAGCGCAGCGGCGGCAGGCGTCGTGCTGCTGAGGCTACCGGGGTCAGCTCGTAGAGCGCGGTCACAGTGTGACCGGCGCCGATCTCGCCGGCATCGACCGCGTCGTTGTCGAAATCCTCGCGGGCCAGCATGCGGTTCTCGTAGCCGATCAGCCGGTATTCGGCGACCACCGCGGGATGGAACTCGATTTGTATCTTCACATCCTTGGCGATGGTCAGCAGATTGGCCGACAGCTCGGTGACCAGTACCTCCTCCGCTTCCATCTCGCTGTCGATGTAGGCGTGATTGCCATCGCCCAGATCGGCCAGGCGCTCGGCCAGGTGATCGTTGTAGTTGCCCTGGCCGAAGCCCAGCGTGGTCAGGGCGATGCCGCTTTCACGCTGCCGGCTGACCAGATCCTCCAGATCCTGCTGGTCGACCAGGCCGACGTTGAAGTCGCCGTCGGTGGCCAGGATGACCCGGTTGACCCCGCCTTCGACCATCTGCTCGCGCGCCACCTGATAGGCCAGCTGGATGCCCTGGCCACCGTTGGTGGAGCCGCCGGCTTCCAATGCGTCCAGCGCGGCCAGGATGCGGTCCTGGTCTTCGCCGCCGGTGGGCGGCAGCACCAAGCCAGCGGCGCCGGCGTAGACGACGATGGAAACGCGATCCTGCGGTCGCAGCTGGGCCACCAGCTTGCGCAAGGCGGTTTTGACCAGCGGAAGCTTGTCTGGCGACTGCATGGACCCCGAGACATCGAGCAGGAAGACCAGATTGCTGGCCGGCAGCTGCTGATGGGGCACTTCGAAGCCCTTCAAACCCACCTGCAACAGCCAGCGTTCGGCATTCCATGGGGTCAGCGCCAATTCGGTGGAGACGGTGAAGGGCGTCGCCGTAGCTGCCGGCGTGGGGTAGCTGTAGTCGAAGTAGTTGATGAACTCCTCGATACGCACTGCGTCGGTAGGCGGCAGTCGACCCTGCTGTAGAAAGCGCCGCACATTGCTGTAGGCGCCGGTATCGACGTCGACGGAAAAGGTCGACACCGGCGACTCCGCTACCAGCTTCACCGGGTTGGCTTCCATATCGGCGTAGCGCTCACTGTCGGTGGGCTGCTGCAGACCCCAGCGGTCGGTCGGCCCGCTGGCGGGAACGGCGATGCCCAGCGCCGCAGGGCTCGCCGGCTTGGCCGGCGCAGGCATCTTCGAGGTCCGTGCCGGTTCTGCCGGCGCATCGTTGCGCAATCGTGTCTCCTCATGCGCCACGACGGGCTGCGGTTCGGGGCTGGCTGCGGCGCTGCTGCCGACCTCCAGTTCAGTGGCCTTCTTGATGCGCAGGTCGGCGCTTTGCTCGGCCAGCGGCTGGTCCGCTTTCTCGCCGCTGCGCACGCAGGCGTTGAGCATAAGGACCGCGGCAAGCGCAGCGGCCAGGGGCATGGGGCGAATCGTGGAGTGGTGGTATGCGCGCATCGTCTTCCTCGCTGTAGGCGGCCTGTCGACCGGGGTGCTAGTCACAACGGCGGCGTATGCGCAAAGGGGTTGATCGGCTTACGCCAAGAATGGCCGGGAGTTGCGCCTGATGCGGATTCGCTCTCGTAAGATGTCGGGCGGAGTGGCCAGTGAGCAACGAGCTTGTCCATCGTCCTGAGCACTGAACGAATGCACCTGCGCCGCCTGCAGCCCAGCGATGGCGCCTTCATGCTGGCCCTGCTCAACGATCCCGGTTTCCTGCGCTTTGTCGGCGACCGCGAGGTGCGCAGCGAAGCGCAGGCGGTGGATTACCTGCAGCGCGGCATCTTGCGTAGCTACGCTGAGCACGGCTTCGGCATGTACCTGTGCGAGCGTCGGGACGATGGCGCGCCGATGGGTATCTGTGGCTTGGTCAAACGCGACAGCCTGCCGGATTTCGATCTGGGCTATGCGCTCTTGGCGCCCTTCGCCGGCCACGGCTATGCGCTGGAAGCGGCCGCTGCGATCGTCGCTGAGGCAAGCCAGCGACAGCTGCCACGGATCCTGGCGATCGTCCAGCCGGACAACGCGCGGTCGATCCGACTGCTGGAGAAACTGGGTTTTGCCGACCGCTATCTGCAGCCCGCGACCGAGGATGACTGCGCGCTTTGGGTGTACTCCTTGTCGATCGACGCAATCGAGTCACATTGCGCTACAGTGCATGAACCTGACGCGGGGGCGTAATGATGAATGCTGGTGTAGTCATGTCCTGTGGGCTGGTTCTGTTGTTAGTTCCGGCGTTGGCAGGTGCCGAATCGCAATCGGACCAGCGCGGCACCACGACCTTCGTGGTAACCAACCAGGACTTCCAGAATTACCTCATTGACGGCCAGCCAGATCCCGATTTGACCTAGGGACTCCCTGAATAATGCACGCGGCCGCGACGGCACCTGAGAAGTTCGCCGGTAAGGCGGGCGTCGCAGCTCACAGTAGGCGCTCTGGGCAAGACGTCCAACGCAGCTGGCGGGCTTCTCAGGTGCTGTCCCGTAAGTTCTGGAGGCCCAGCGCCTGCTGCGGCGTTGCAGCCCTCGGGCATAGAGTGACTATGCCTTTCGGGACTGCGCCTACCAGCAGGCGATTTGGACTCGCAACGCGGCTCGCGTGCATTGTTCAGGGAGTCCCTTGATGCGAGGCGAGCGATACGTCTTCGACCTGCAGGGCATCCCGACCTTCCATCCCTTTTACATCAAGCTGATCCAATCCACCGGCAGCGGCAATACCTATGACAACGGGGTGGTTGGAAACGGCGCTACTGGTGAAGCTGACATAGTCTTCGATGTGCCCTTCGATGCACCAGCGCAGCTCTACTATAACTGTGAGATCCACGCAGCGATGACCGGAAACATCTTCGTCATTGACGGGCCGTCTATCTTCGCCAATAGCTTTGAGTGACAAGGCGATGGCACTGCAGGTGCGAATCGTTTACGATTGGGTGTTATTCGCCGTCTGCTGTGTTGGCCTGGACGATGCTCTGCTTTGTCTACCGCTCAACTCGACGTGACCACACCTACGTCTATTTGGCGAATAGGGACGATTTTCAGTCGCTGCCGGCCGATCTGAGCGAACGGCTTGGACCCTTGCAACTGGTCCTGGAGGTCGATCTGGACCCTCAGCGCCGATTGGCCAAGGAAGACGCCCGAGCGGTGCTGGCGAACCTGCAGGAGCGCGGTTGGCATCTGCAGCTGCCCCGTCATGAGCAATCCCTGCTTGCCTTGAGTGCCTGATGAGCGGTTTGTTGACCGTGGCCCTGGCGCAGTGCGCGCCGGTCTGGCTCGATCGTCAGGCGACCTTGGACAAAGTGCTGGCGCAAATGGCCGAGGCCGCCGTGGCTGGCGCCGAACTGATTGCCTTCAGCGAAGCCCTGGTTCCCGGCTACCCGTTCTGGGTGGAGCTTAGCGACGGCGCGCGCTTCGACTCGCCGCTGCAGAAGGCCTGGTTCGAACGCTACTCCGATCAGTCTGTGCAGATAGAGCGCGGCGACCTGCGCGCGGTGTGCGAACTGGCCGCCGAACTGCGGCTGTGGGTGGTGCTGGGCTGCATCGAAAGGCCGCGCGAGCGTGGCGGTCACAGCCTTTATTGCACTCTGGTGATCATCGACAGCCAGGGCGAGCTGCGCAATGTGCATCGCAAGCTGATGCCCACCTACGAGGAACGCTTGGTGTGGTCTCCTGGCGATGGCCACGGCCTGCGCAGCTTCCGGATCGGTGAATTCACCCTGGGCGCGCTGAACTGCTGGGAGAACTGGATGCCGCTGGCGCGCAGCGCGCTGTATGCGCAGGGCGTCGACCTGCACGTGGCGATCTGGCCCGGCAGTGGGCGCAATACCGAGGATGTCACCCGGATGATCGCCCGCGAGGGGCGCAGCTATGTGCTCTCGGTGAGCGGGATTCTTGGTCAGGCGCAGATCAGTGATGACTTGCCCGAGGCCGATGCGCTGCGCAAGGCCATGCCGACGCTGGCCGCCGATGGCGGCAGCTGTATCGCCGAGCCCGACGGCGAATGGCTGCTGGAGCCGGAGTGCGGAGAGGAGGGCCTGTATCTGGCCACTTTGGACCCGGCCAAGGTGCGCCAGGCGCGGCAGAACTTCGATCCCTTCGGCCACTATTCGCGGCCGGATGTGCTTGAGCTGCGCGTGGACCGACGTCGGCAGAGCGGGTGGCGGGTGATCGACTAAAGTCGTCGCCGGCCCGTGCCGGCCGTTGATGCGCTTCGCTTCGCTCAGCACATCCTACGCGGGTTCCCGTGGCATCTCGGGCGCGCGACGCTCTTCTCAGCCCTCAGCCCTCAGCCCTGATCGGAACAAACAGGCAACGCCTGCCCCTCAGCCACAGCAACGAAGCGCTCAATCGCCTTGCTCTGGCTGATCCCGCCGATCTGATAGCTGAACTGGGCGTTCTCGCCGTCGACAAAGCGCAAGGTCGCGGTGCCGATTTCAGGTACGGGGAAGGTGGTCGCCGGACCGCTGATCTGGGCCAGCGGGGTTCCGCTGGCAGGTCGCTGTAGGGCGCCCTGATAGCTGCCGTCCGGCTGCAGGGTCAACGCCGAGGCGCTGATCCACTGGTCGCGACCGTTTTCACCGTAGGTGTACCAGAGCGCGAAGATGGTGTCGCCCTGGTGCGACAGGGTCAGGCCCCAGCCCGCTTCGGCCGGGTTCCACCACAGATCCGAGTAGTTTTCGGCCATCGCTCTGGACAGCGTCGTCCCTTCGCAACGCAGCGGTTGATCGGCGAAGGCGAAGGGCTGCAGCTGGCGGTTCTGGCTGATCCCGTTGATCGTGTACTCGATCTGTAGGTTTCCTTGAGCATCGAACACCAGGTGGGCAGTGCCGACTTCGCTGACCGAGGTGAAGGCCTGGGCGTTGTTGATCTCCTCCAGCGGGGTGCCGCTGACTCTGTAGATCGGACCGATGAAGCTGCCGTCCGAATCGGCAGTCGCCTCAATGGTCAGGAACATCACCTGGCCGTCGTCGGCATAGCTGTACCAGGTGCCGTAAAGCAGTGAGCCCTGATGCTGCAGATTCAGTCCCCAGCCGGGTTGCTGCGGATTCCAATAGATGTTGCTGCGATTGGTCGCCGCGCCGATTTCGAAGGCGTGTACCAGCGTCTTGCCCTCGTAGTCGGCCTCGAACAGCCAGCGCCCCTGCGGCTGGCCGGCGTTGATGGTGTAGGTCCACAGCCAGTAGGAGGCGGCGTAGAACTCGGGGTCGTCGGCGCCTTGCGGCAACTCGAATCGCCATGACTCATAGATGATGCCGTCCGGGCGCCGAATGCGAAAGTCGGTAAGCTGATTGATGCGCTGATCGCTGTAGTAGGCGCCGAAAGTGATGGTGCTGTCGGCGCCAAAGCGGTCTTGCAGATTCGGGCTGTCGGTGGTCTGCGGACAGCGCGGTATGAGTGGGGCGGTGCTGTGGGTGGCCAGCCGAAGCGGCGACGCAAGCAGGGGTCCGTCCTCCAGAGGCCCTCGTGGCTCCTGCCGCCGGCATCGTCGCTGGGGACTCCGCGTCCGAGATGA
>JAUIFV010000225.1 GCA_030430155.1 Gammaproteobacteria bacterium | reverse complement strand
CACCGACAACCCGCTGGCCCCGCTGGATGGCTGGTGCGGTGATCCCGAGCCGTATTTGCGCTCGGTGGTCGACATCAGCGCCTTTGCCGGGCAAACGGTGAGCTTCCGCTTCCGCATGGGCACCGACGCCTCGGTCGGCCGCGCCCCGCACGGCTGGTATATCGACGATGTGACGGTGCAGTCCTGCAGCGCGGGACCGCCGAACAACATCTTCGCCAACGGCTACGAGTAGCTTGTAGTACCGGGGCGCGAGTGGTCGCGCCCCGGTTGTTTACCAACAACGACCGTAGTTCGAGCCGCAATGGCAAAATTTCGTTGCTATCAAGCCCACGGATGTGACGGGTGCATATCGGACTGATCGGCTGCGGACTCTGGGGACGCAATATCCTGCGGGATCTACTTGCGCAGGACGTGCGGGTGTCGGTCGTCGACAGCGACAACGACGCCTGCGCAAGGGCGCTCGATCAGGGGGCGACGACGGCGTCGGCAACCCGGCCGCAGCACATCGACGGCTGGGTGATCGCCACGCCGGCCTCCAGTCATGCCGAGGTGATTGCCGACCTGGCTAGCGATCTGCCGATCCTGTGCGAAAAGCCTCTGTGCGTGAGCCTGCAACAGCTGGCGCAGATCCGGCACAGCGTCAGCGGGCCGCTGCACATGATGGACGTGTGGCGCTACCACCCGGGCGTGGAGAAGCTGGCTGAGCAGGCCGCTGCGCGAAGCTTGGGCGAGCCATTGGGCTTGCGCCTTACCCGCGCCAACTGGACCAGTCCGCGCAGCGATGTTGATACGGCCTGGAATCTGGCCCCGCACGAGCTGTCGATCTTTCAGCAGATTATTGGCGAGTTTCCGCAGCCTACTGCGGCGCACGCCGAGCTTGTCGACGCGCAGATCCGCAGTTTGTGGAGCCATTGGAGCTCGCCCAGCGGCGCCTGGATGGTGTCGGAAGTCTCCAACCGGTTCGAGCAGCGTCGACGGGAGATCCGCCTGCACTGCGCCAACGGCGTGTGGGTCTACGATGGCGTCGGCAGCAGGATTTTCGGCTATAGCGGGCCCGCCAACGCGCGCCTGGAAGCCGAGCCCTGCGCAGAGCTCGAGCTGCCCGAGGGCAGCGCGCTGAGCAACCAGCTACACCACTGGCTTGCCTTTGTTGGGGGTGGGGAAGCGCCGCGCTCGGATCTGGGCTATGGCGCGGCAGTGGTAGAGAGCGTGGCGCGACTGCGGGAGATGGCTCTGAACCGATGAGCGAGCGCGCCTTCACCATCGTCTTGCCCACCACCACCGACCGTGGGCCGCTGCTGCCGCTGGTGGTCGCACAGGTGCAGCTGCAGACGTTATCGGACTGGGAGCTATTCATCATCGGCGACGGGGTCAACCAGGCCACCCGCGAAACCATCGAGCAGCTCTGCACCAGCGATTCGCGGCTGCGCTTTTTTGATCATCCCAAACACGCCCGCCGCGGTGAGCCGCGTCGACATCGGGCTTTGAGCGAGGCCCGCGGTCGCAACGTGGCCTATCTGTGCGATCGCGACCTGTGGCTGCCGGATCATCTGGCGCACCTGGAATCAGCGCTGAGTGATGCCGACTGGGCGCATACCCGCCGTCTGACCATGCGCCCACAGGGCGACTGCATCCTTAGCATCAACTGCGATCTGAGCGACCCGGCGCAGCGTTCCTTCATCGCCACCACGGATTGCTGTGTGGGCATGTCCTGCGTAGGCCATCGCTTGCAGAGCTACCGACGACTCCCGCACGGCTGGCGGGAGACGCCGCAGGGGACCAAAACCGATCACTACATGTGGATGCAGTTCCTCAACGATCCGAGCAACCGTCTGCGCAGCGTGCAGTGGCCGACGGTGCTGTACTACAACCGCGGCGCTCACCCCGGCTGGCCCACCGCGCAACGCCACGCGGAGCTGAAGTCCTGGCTAGAGCGACTGCCCGACGCGGAGGCGCAGTACCGCTTTCGCGAGCAGCAGGTGCGGCGATTGAACAGCCCTTGGCGCCGCGCCCATCACGGCATGCGCTCCTGGTTCTGGTGGCATCCCAAGGCACATCGTCAGGCGCGGCGCTTCAGTCGACGGATTCCCGGGCTGGGCAAGCTGCTGGGATTGCCCTGGTAATGCTGGCGCCCCTGCGCTCTCGATGGCAGCAGCTGCGCCGATGGTTGGTCGACCGGCGCCACGCACGCATGCTCGCCGCCGCTCAGCAGCACTCGCTGATGACCCGTCGCGGCGATCTGGCCAGCAGCAGCGAAGTGGCGCGGCACGCCGTCGGCGGTTTGGAGCTGGAATGCTATCGGCTGCAGATCAACGGTGCACAAGGCGTGGGCCTGTCGGTCTACATCGGTCCGGAGGAACTGCAGCGCTTCGACTGCCTCGGCACAACCGGCCACTTTCATTACAACTTCCAGCAATCGCGTTGGATTGCCGATGGCGCGGTGACTCGACTGGCCTTCGGTGCCGACACGGTAGCCGAACAGGTCAGCGAAGGCCTTTATCGGCTGCGCCGCGACCTGATCAATTTGCAGCGCGGCAACTGGCGCCCGCAGGTGCGTCAGATGGAGGTCGGCACTAGCGATGTGGAGGCCGCGGCCAACTGGGCCGAGGATTCCCTGCAGCGGCTGCTGCGCGACCCGACTACGGATTGATTGGCCGCCTATCCGCGCCTCTCAAGCGTCGTTCCCGGACCTGTATCAGGAGCCCACAGCATGCCGGCAGGATGCCGGCGCTCCCTAAAGCGGATCCGGCAGTCCGGAAACACACCAGTTACGCCGCGGTATGGGGCCCGAACCCAGGAGCGCGGGCGTCTCGCCGGCATCGCCCCTGATCCTGCAGCCGCAGCGAAAAGCATGCCGGCGCTGCTGAATGCGAGTCGGCCAAATAGCGACATCATCGCCGCTGTCGCCCAAACCAACGGTAGGCGCGATTCCAGACTCTCTGCTGCAGCCTAGACCATCGGCCCAGCGTCGGCGATTCCGGAGGATGACTGACATCGGCCAAAGCGAGCTGATTGCGCAGCGGTACACCATCTCGGTAGCGCCGCAGATTGTCGGCGATCAGGTCCAACTGACGCTCCTCGCGATCGGCCAGGCGCGGCGTGTTGTGCGGGCTCATCACCACTTTGGGATGGGTCCACAGCGGATTGTCGACTGGCAGCGGCTCGGGTAGATGCACGTCCAATCCAGTGCCCATCAGCCGGCCGCTATCCAGAGCAGCCAGCAACGCGGCCTGATCGACCAACCCACCTCGAGCGATATTGATCAAAAAAGCGCCTTCGGGCAGGGCGAGCAGCTCCGCGCGACCGATCAGCTGTCGGTTGGCGTCGTTCAGGCTGCAGGCCAGGACCAGGAACTCGCAGCGACTCAGGAATGCGGCGAAGTCATCACCGGCGGCCTGGCTGTAGCCTGACGCCACCGAAGGCGGAAAAGGCCTGGAACTGCGCCGCCAGCCGCAAACCTGCATGCCCAGCGCGTGGGCATACTGCGCCAGAGCCTGACCGCTGTGCCCCATGCCAACGATACCCAGCCGGCGCCCACGCAAAGCGCGTCGTCGCCCGGGCGGCGGTGCCCGCCACTGCCGCCAGCGGCGCAGCTCGCGCAATCCGTTGTCGTCGTAGGCCAGCTGCATCATCATGAACAGCGCGTGCTCGGCCAGCGCCGGCGCAGAACGGCCGGCGGCGCAGGTGATGATGCGATCGTTGCCGAACAGGCTCTGGGGCAAATAGCGGTCGAGCCCGGCATGGCCGCAATGGATCCAACGAAGCCGCGGGTGATCGGCACATTGCGGCAGTGGATCGCCGTGCAGCAGGGCGATTTCCGCCTGCTCCCATAGCGTGTCGAGATCCTGTTCGGATTCAGGTCTGAGTGCGACCAAACCGTGTTCGGCCAACAACGCGTCCAGGCGCTGGTCGCAGCGCTCTCCCAGACGCAGCGTGACTAGCGCGCCACGCACGCTGAGTCAGGCGGTGACGCACTCATAGAGGCGTTCGCGCAGCTCACGCAGCGTGCCGAAGGCGGCGGCGCGATCGCTGATGATGCTTGGCTTGCCCGGCCAGCGCAGCCCCAGCTCTGGATCGGCGTAGTGACAGCCGTTGTTGTCATCCGCCCCGTACTCGCTGTGGGGTTCGGAAACGCCCTGCAGGTGGACGCTATCGACCGGGAAATACCAGCCGTGAACGATGCCGCGCGGGAACACCAGCTGTGTGGCCGGATTCGCCGCGAGCTCAATCATCATGGACTTGCCGACAGTGGGCGAATCAGGGCGCAGATCATGCAGGCCTACATAGACTTTGCCGCTGATCACCAGCACGCTTTCGTCGTGGCGCCCGTGCACATGCATGCCGCGTAGCGTCCCCGCCCGCGAGCGCACCAGCGACCACTGCCGTGGCTCCAGCCCGAGGCCCCAGCAATCGCTGAACACTTCGGTAAACGAGCCGCGGGCATCGCAGTGCTCATCCAGAGGGCGCTGCTGGACACCAGCAATCATGAATACTCCTCGGCCTAGAAGCGGCGACGGTGGTGCTGATCAACAGGCGCAGACCATATGGCATTGCATCGACCAGCACAACGACTGCCGGCCGCCCCGTTGAGCCCCTAGTGTGGTGTCCCCAAATTACCTTGACTTACTTCAGCGCCTTTCGCCCTGATACGTCGTTGCTCGTCGCAGCCATAGGCAACGCTATGCCTTGCTCCTCGCGCCTAGTCTCAGACCAAAATCCATCTGAACTAAGTTCAACCTAATTTGGGGACACCACACTAGTCTGGTGAGCGGTCTATCGGCCAACCCGCCGTAGCGTCCACTGCCCCAGTTCGGCCAGCGAGTCGGCGACGTGCAGGCAGCGTCGACGCAAGCCCGTCGACGGCGTCTTCAGATCAGGAACCAGCACCACCTGCATGCCGGCGGCCAGCGCGGCCTCAGCGCCGTGATCACTGTCTTCAAAGGCCAAGCACTCGGCCGGCTTGACCTGCAATCGGTCGGCGGCGAGCAGATAGACGTCAGGGTCGGGTTTGCTATTGACCACCTCGTCGCCACCGGCCCAGGAGCGCAGGTATCGGAGCAGATCGTGCTGTCCCAGTCGATGCTCAACCACGGCCACCGGCGACGAGGAAGCAACGGCGCAGTGCACTTGCCGGGTATGCAGCAGGCCGAGCAAGTCACGTGCGCCCGGCCGCAAATCGGGGCTTAGCCCGTCGGCATAACGAGCATGAATCTCATTGCGGATCTCGCCCGCGATGTCATGTCCACCCACCGCCTCGGCAAGCAGATCGGCGCAGGCCTTGCCAACCAACCCGATGGATGGGATCAACTGCTCGGCGCGAAGTGCAATCGCGCGCCGCTGCGCCGCCGCCAGCCATTCGTCGATGAGCAACCGCTCGCTGTCGAGCAGCAAACCATCCATATCGAAGATGGCGGTGGTTAGAGGCACAGGCTGGCGCTTCGTTGCGTGCAGGAGGTGATCATGGGTGTTCGTTCTGAGGACGTCCTTGGCAGATCAGGGCCCAGGGCCCAGGGCTCAGGGCTCAGGGCTCAGGGCCCAGAAGACCAAGAGCGCGCGAGATCCGGCTCTTCTGGGCCCTGGGCCCTGGGCCCTTCGCCCTATGCTGTACCGGGCCACAGCCAAGCAAAACAGCCGGCAAAAATCAGCCCATAGATCAGCGCATCGAGCAGGAATTTGAGCGCGGTGGACCAGCGGTGACCGTACCAGATGCTGTAGGGAATCACCGCCCAGCCGAAGGCCAGGAAGCCGACGCTGGCGACCTGTCTGAACACGCTCAGGTAGTCGGCGCCTGGGGCAAGTGACAGACTGGCGCAGTAGCCGAGCAGCAGGCCACCGACCAGGAAATAGATGATCTGCTGACCGATCAGCTTGCCCATTGCCGGCATGCCGCTGGGAAAAATGGTTACGAACGCCACCGGCCCCTCGCTGAACTTGGCCTGCATCTCGGGCTCGCCCATCTTCTTCATGTCGACGCAGTAGGGAATGGAATGCACGCCCAGGCCGGGCTTGCCAGCGCGTATCGCTGCGGCGACTTCGTCTTCGTTACCCAATTGCTGATAGTCGCCGTCGTGGTACTTGAGCAGCATGTGGATCAGCGCACTGGCGATCCAAGCCAAAAAAGTGCCGAGCAGTATGGGCATCCACAGCGCGAGCAGACTCACGTTCATCGTCCTCTCCCCCTTTGATCGTGGTGCTGACTAAGATCGACGCTGAAGCGGCAGAGCGCAAGCCCCCTCCGGGCCCGCCCCAATCGGATCGCATATCACAAAGCGCGTGTCGCAATGCCGATCCTGGCTACCCAAAACGCCCATTGCCGCCGCGCTGTGCCGCTCTACCACAACTCTCGCAACGCGATGCCTTTGAGACAGCATCGACTTTTCGTAACCAATCGTGAATGGAAGGGATGGTAGAACCGTCGACGCACGAAAACTTCATGCCAACACATTCACACTAGCTATCGAATCAATCACAACAAACAATTTCATCTATATCTTCACATACGCGAAGATAGTGAACCAATCGCAGCACACCGACCAGAGGAGGCTCCATGTCCAGCCAATCGCAGTGCCCGTTTTCGGGCGGCTCCCCACAGCACGCCAAGGCCAGTTTCCAGTCCAACGCCGACTGGTGGCCGAATCAGCTGAACCTGAAGATTCTCGCCCAGCATTCGGAGAAGAGCGATCCGCTGGGTCGCGATTTCAACTACGCCGAGGAATTCAAGACTCTCGATCTGGACGCGGTGATCAAGGATCTGACCGACCTGATGACCGACTCCCAGGACTGGTGGCCGGCTGACTACGGTCACTACGGTCCCTTCTTCATCCGCATGACCTGGCACGCGGCGGGTACCTACCGTATCGCCGACGGACGGGGTGGCGGCGGCACCGGTGCGCAGCGCTTCGCGCCGCTGAACAGCTGGCCGGACAACGGCAACCTGGACAAGGCCCGCCGTCTGCTGTGGCCGATCAAGCAAAAGTACGGCCGCAAGCTGTCATGGGCCGACCTGCTGGTGCTGGCCGG